>JBFMEM010000151.1:0-1504 GCA_040753335.1 Microcaldota archaeon | reverse complement strand
GAATGGCTGGAACGGGTGGTCGCGCGGGCTTTCGAAGGAAAGCCGCCCTCCGCGGCCGAAGTGGAAGAGCTTCTTGCACTAGAAGACCCAAGCGACTTGAACGCTTTCTACTCTGCCGCGAACGAACTGCGGCGGCGGCAGTTGAAGAACTCGTGCTGCGTGCACGCGATAATAGAGTTTTCCAACTTTTGCCGAAACGACTGCGCCTACTGCGGCATACGCAAGTCGAACGCCGGCCTCAAGCGGTATCGAATGACCGTGCCGGAAATAGTGGAGGCCGCGGACCACGCCGTCAACAAACTGGGTTTCAAGGCTCTCGTGCTGCAAAGCGGTGAAGACGAGCACTACTCCAGTGAAACGCTTGCGGAAATCGTGCGAAAAATCCGCGAAAAATGCGGGGCAGTGGTCTTCGTTTCAGTTGGCGAAGCAGGCGAGGAAGCTTACGAGAAAATGTGGGAGGCGGGCGCGCGGGGCGCGCTCGTGCGCTTCGAGACCTCCGACCCGACGCTGTACGCCGAGTTGCACGAGGGACAGGAGTTGAAGGAACGGCTGGACTGCATTCGTTTCGCGGCCAAGCTCGGCTTCCTGGTTGCGACAGGCGGCTTGATCGGCCTGCCTGGCCAAACGAAGGCCAGCCTGGCGCAAGACGTTTTGTTGACCAAGGAACTGGGGGCGGAAATGTTTTCCTTCGGGCCCTTCATCCCGCATCCGCAGACTCCGTTGGCTTCGTGCCCAAAACCGGGGTTGGATGACGCGCTGAAAGTGATTGCGGCCTCGCGGCTCGTCGAGCCCGACGCGAAGATACTGGTTACGACGGCGTTGGAAAAACTGGCGCCGGACGGCAGGCGCAAGGGATTCATGGCCGGAGCGAATTCGTTCATGATAAGCGCAACTCCCTCCAAGCACGTCGGGAAATACGACTTGTACCCCGGCAAGCCCCAGCGCGACGACGTAGCCGACGAAATAAGGAAGGCGCAGCAGCTGCTGCAGGAAATCGGGCGCGCGCCGACCGACTTCGGTGTCTGAATTGATTGTCGACGGAAACAGGATTGGGAAAGCGCTTGCCGAAGCAGCGGCTCCCTCCGAAGCGCGGCTTGAAACGCTGTTGGGCAGGACGCGCGAGAAAAAAGGGCTTGGGGTCGAGGAAGCGGCGGAGCTGCTTGCCTGCGGGGATTCGCAAAAGCTTTTCGCAGCCGCGTCGGCGGTAAAGAAAGAAATTTACGGCTCGCGCATCGTCTTGTTCGCTCCCCTGTACTTGAGCAGTTTCTGCGTCAACGACTGCGCCTACTGCGGGTTTCACGCGTCCAACCCCGCGCCGAGGAAAAAACTTTCTCTTGAAGAAATAGCTGCGCAAACGCGGGTTTTGGAGGCAAGGGGCCACAAGCGGCTGCTGCTCGAGGCCGGCGAACACTCCTTGAACTCGATTGATTACGTCGTGCAAGCGATTGAAACGATTTACGCCACGCGCGGGCCCCGCGGAGAATCCATTCGGAGGATAAACGTC
>JBFMEM010000150.1:0-1541 GCA_040753335.1 Microcaldota archaeon | reverse complement strand
CAAGCGGTAATTAAAGCAGTTTATGCACTTGCTGAAATGCGCGGAAACGGCGGCGACGTTCTTGTTTCTTGCGGGCGTGGCCGCGTCGCTTTGGCTCGACGTCCCGAAGGCGATGGCGGCGGGAAGCGGTTGGACGGCCACGGTCGTCACTCCCGAGGAAGTCGAAGCGATTTACTGGATAAAGAACCACACGCGGCCCTACGAGCCAGTTGTGTACGACATTTTCGGCGGCGAAACCATGATGGCCCTGGCCCTGCGGACTCCTCCGGTGGGCGGCGACTGGGCCGTCGCGCCAGACGCAGTCGACCGCATGAACAACGTCACCAAATTCTATGAAACGACTTCCGCGCAAGAAGCGGCGGCAATAATGAAGGGCTTGGGAGCGCGTTACGCCGTCCTCCCCCAAAGGCAGGTGCACGCGGGCTTCGGGTGGAAAACCGTTGAGAAACAAAAGTTTTCAGACGCCGCCTTCTTCGAGAAGGCGTTCGACAACGGCGTAGTCGTGGTTGCAGTAAAGTGAGCGCATGAACCGGAAAACCGAGTTGTTGCTGCTGGCCGCCGCGGTCGCGCTCAGCCTGTACACCCACTCCATTGTTTTGAAAGAGTTTTACATGCCGACTTACGGCAACACGGGAATTCACGCCGCGCCGATAAGGGAGTTCGTTGAAACGGGTTTTTACTCGAAGGAAGACCACTTTTCGTACGGCGGCGGCATTCCGTCCACGTACGTTCCCTTCTATAGAATGGGTTTGGCCTCCTTTGTGATGCTAACGGGAGTTTCGGTCGAGGCGTCAAGCAGGCTGTGGGTAATGGTCGTCGCAGCCCTTTTGCCGCTCGGGTTTTACTTGCTTGGAAAAAAAGTCTTTGGCCCGGAAGCCGGGTTGTTCGCCGCCTTCTTCAGCGTCGTGCCCGGCGAACTCATTATCTACACCGTCCGGCCGTTGCCGCAGGCGCTTGCAATGGCCTTGGTTCCAATTGCGTTGTACCTCGTCCTGGAAAGAAAGTGGCTTGCCTCGATTGCGCTGACGTTTTTCACGATAATGACGCACCAAGAGGCGGCGCTTTACTTGGTTGCAGTGCAGTTCGGCTTGGCCGCCCTGGTTTTCCTCGAACGCGCGTGGCTCTTTGTCTTCAAGCGGCCTGAAAGCGTCGAAGCGCGGGAACGAAAGCAGGCCGCAATGCTAGCTTTCGCGTGCTGGGGCGTCGGCGTAGCGTCTTACTTCGCTTGGCACTTCCTGGTGACGGGAACGACGGACTTTCTTTCAATGAACCAGTTCCTGCTGCACGAGGGAACTGCGGTCGGCTTCAACGAAGTAGCCGGACAGCTTGGAAGCGCCTTGCCTTGGCTGGCCGCGGCAGGCGCGGCGGTAATCGCGCTCCGCGCGGCCGCGAAAGGCTGGCCCAGCGCAGGCGAGCTGCTGGCGGCTTCCGCAGTGATTTCCGGAATAGTGCTCGTCAAAAACGAGTTGATTGGACTCAACGTTTTGATGCAGCGCTTCATTGCCTTCCTCGACCAAGGAATCGTGTTGCTGGCCGGCGTG
>JBFMEM010000149.1:0-1596 GCA_040753335.1 Microcaldota archaeon | reverse complement strand
CACTGACGTCGGCTTCATAAAAGGCAAGATAGAGTCTTAATTTCTTTCAACCAGCGGCTTTCCGCCGCTGTTTTCCTTCTTTTGTTTTCATGCGTTCCACTGCAAGCTTCGACGAAAGCTTTTATTACGTCTTGAGTTAAGGAAAGGAGAATGAAAACACGCGGACAGCAGGCCCTAGAGTACTTGGTTACTTATGGCTGGGCCCTGCTAGTGATAGTCATAGTGGCGGCGTTGCTGTGGTACTTCGGAGTCTTCAATCCCACGAAGTGGACTGCCGAGCGCCAGTGCGGCGGATTCGCTTCTTTTTCGTGCAACGCGTTCAAACTTAATTCCGCGGCCGACGCAACGCTTGAAAACAATACTTTCAGCGTAATCGTGTTGGGAAACAAGTGGGGCCGTCGCGTCTACGACGTGCGAATTGCGGCCGTGCAAGACACGTCCGGCAACGCGGTCGGCGGGGCGTTGAACGTGTCGAACGCAACACAGCAGCTTAACTCAAGCGAGTTGGGAAGCTGCACGAACAACATGACTGCGGCTTGGAACAACGTTTCGTGGAGCACGAACATGTTCTCGGCCGAGGCGGGCCGCGAGCTAGTCTGTCATTTTTTCACCAACCAAACCGGGTTGGGGGGCGACTCAAGCGACCAGATAACCATTGTGCTCTACTTCACTGACGGGACGGGAACCCGACACACTGACGCCGGTTTTATTAAGGGAAAATGGGAATAGTTCTTTCAATTTGAGGGGTTTCAGAATGCAATTCGTTTACTTGATTGAAGGAAAAGACAAGAAAGCGTTGGACGCCGTGCTGTCGGCGGATCCGTACGAGCGCGGCACTTCCTTCGTGACAGCAGGATATACGCTTAAGGAGTCGAAGGCACTGGGCTTGCCGGGCGGCAACTACGTGCTTTCCTTCAAAACCGAGTTGCCGGAAGTAGAGGCGAAGCTGAAAGAACGCTTGAAAGCCGTTTCTTCGCTGAAGGAGCTCGTCGGCGACGAGAAAAAGAAGATAGTAGACCAGCTCGAGGCCGAGGAAGCCAGCGCAGGAGCGGGCTTCGGCTCGATATTCGGGTGAGCGGACACGGTAACCGCCGCGGACAGCAGGAAGTACGTGCTGAAAACGGCGCAGGACGAGCGAATTCTTGAAAAAATAAAGAACTTGGAGAAACGGCGGTTGACGGCGTTCGAGAAAAAAGTCGTTGCGTTGTGCAAGAGCCAGCTTGAAGACGACTGGCGCGCGCCGCTTGAGAACTTCGTTGACGGATTGTTGAAAAAATAGGGCGACCAAATGCCTTCTATTGCAATCATTGGAGCATCGAGAGACCGCGCGAAGTACGGCAACAAGGCAGTCCGCGCTTACTCTTCCGCTGGGTGGAAAGTGTATCCAGTTAACTTGAAGGAAAGCGAGGTAGAAGGCATTCCGTGTCATCCTTCGGTGCTTGATTTGCCTGAAACGCCTGACTTCGCGTCTTTTTACGTGCCTCCCACGGTGGGAATGAATGTAGTCGAAGAAGTGGCGCGCAAGGGAATCAAGAAGGCGTACTTCAACCCGGGAAGCGAAAGCGGCGAACTGGTCGAAAAGGCAAAGCGCTTGGG
>JBFMEM010000148.1:0-1614 GCA_040753335.1 Microcaldota archaeon | reverse complement strand
AAGGAACAGGAGGGCGTCCTCGGCGCTGACTATCCGCATTTCCTCCGGCACGACTATCGACAACGGCGCGGCAACCGGCTGCGAGGCAGTGTTTGAAACGCGTGCGGTCACTACCGCAAGCGAACCCTCGCCCAACTGCTCGGCCGGCGCCGAAGCATTCAAGGAAAAAAGGTTTTCGAACGGCGCAGTCGCGGAAAAGGAGAGCGAAGACCGCCGCGTGACCGAAGCGCGGCCCAGGTCCAAGCCAGTTCCGCGGCCGGTTATTTCCTCGCGAATCTCGCTTTGGTCGCGGCCTTCGGCGAACTTCAAGTGGGTCCCGTCCAAAACAATTGCTTCATTGAAAGTCGGGTCGAACGGAATCCACTCGCCGTCGACCGCGGCTTCAACCCAAGCGTGCGCAACCCACTCTTCGCCGCTGTAGACGAAGCCGGCGACGAATTTTGCGGGAACGCCCCGGCTGCGCAGCAACGCGATGAGCAAGTGGCTGAACTCGTCGCACGTTCCCCCGCGCAGCTCGAACACTTCCGCCGAGTCGAGGGAAGACGAGCCGTAACCGGGGCCGTCGTAGCGCACGTTGTTGTGTACCCACTCCGAAAGAGACGCGGCCGAGCGAAGGCCGCCGTCGGAAGCGAGTTCAACCGCCTTGCCAGAAATTCCTGAGGAAATCTTGACCAACTCGCTCTCGCCCAAGTACGCGGAAGCGTTGGCCGCCGGAGCAAAATCGAGGGACTGTCGCGTGCGCACCACCGCGGAGTAAGATACTTCACTGGTTTGAAGCGAGGGATCCAAGGAAAAGACGAGGAGGGGATTGCCGTTGGAGTCTGCGGAAGCAGAGTGCGCGTCAGCAGAAGAGACTTCGAATGACTGCCGGCCGTCGGAGTAAAAAGAGTAGGTCTTCAACGAAAGCTCAGTAGCCGAACCCCCGCCCGAGTCAACAGTCCACTCGAGGTCCGCCTGCACTACCGCCCCGCCGACGGTCTTTGGGTCAATGTCCACTGCAGCGGCCGTGAAGGAGGCAAGCAACAGCAGTGGTAACAGAAGTTTGCGCATGGCAAGCTTTAGCGCGGGATTGAATTAAAAAGAAAGTGCCGCTGGTGTGATTTGAACACACGACATACCGGTCTTCAGCTTCGTCACTTCCCGCGGAAAACGCGGAAAATTCGGACGCTCTCCCAGTCTGAGCTACAGCGGCGTAGCAGAATAGTTTTGTCGCACGCGGTTTTAAAACGCTGCTGACGCAGGGATTGTTTTTGGGCGCTTTTTGCAAGCGCTCGCTGCGAAGCAAAAAGTGCAGTGGGCCCGCGGAGAATCGAACTCCGGATCTCCTGTGTGTAAGACAGGCGTTTTAGCCACTCAACTACGGGCCCATTAGCGTGAATTCATTTTGCCCGCCGTTTGTCATCAGCCTGCTCGCAGGCTAATGGGTCCGACGGGCCCATCAATGAAGTTTTGTCGCCGCGAGTTAAAAACGCGTTCGGAAACGAGGCGGGACAAGCTTTAAATTCGGCGAAGCGTTGTTTTTGTTTAAGGTGACGGTTATGCACAGGATAATTTGGCTCAAGATCGGCGGAAAGAGGCTTCACTTGATAAAGCTCGCGGGCGCTTTCTTCATCA
>JBFMEM010000147.1:0-1667 GCA_040753335.1 Microcaldota archaeon | reverse complement strand
GGTCAACGCCATCAAACCCATTCCGCTGATTTCGACGCCGGGCTTCGGCGAGGTTCCCGCGGCCGAGGTTTGCGAGCGCATGAAAGTCGCAAACGCGAGGGAAACGCCGAAGCTCGACAAGGCAACCGCCGACCTCTACAAAAAGGAGTTCTACGAAGGAACTCTCGGCAAGAACTGCGGCGAGTTCGCGGGAAGGAAAGTCGACGACGCGAAAGACGACGTCGTCGCGTGGCTGAAGAAAAAAGGCGTTGCAACCGACTTTTATGAAACAAGCCGGCAGGCGAAGTGCAGGTGCGGCGGCCAAGTCGTCGCAGCGGTTTTGCCGAACCAGTGGTTCATCGACTTCAACGCGCCTGGCTGGAAGGACCGCGCCAACGAGTGCCTGGAGCGAATGTTCGTTTTCCCGCCCAACTACAAGAAGCAGTTCGAAGACATTTTCGCGTGGCTCGACAAGCGGCCGTGCGCGCGGAGAAGGGGGCTGGGAACGCAGCTGCCGTTTGCGAACGAGTGGATAATCGAGTCGTTGAGCGACTCCACCATTTACATGGCGTTTTACGCGGTGATCAAGCAGGTCAGGCGCTTCGGGTTGAAGCCCGAGCAACTGCGTGAAGAGTTTTTCGACTTCGTGTTACTCGGCGGGGGAACCGCCGAATCGGTTGCAAAAACTTGCGGCGTCGAACCGGCCGTGCTCAAGTCCCTTCGAAAAGAGTTCGAGTACTGGTATCCCAACGACTTGAGGCACACCGCCGTGGCGCACATCACGAACCACCTGAGTTTCTTCATCTTCGCCCACACCGCCGTGTTCGGGCCCAAGCACTGGCCCCGCGCCCTGTCCTTGAACGAGATGCTCGTCCGCGAAGGCGCTAAAATGAGCAAGAGCAAGGGCAACGTAATCATTTTGTCGAACGTCAAGGAAAAGTACGGCGCCGACTTGTTCCGTCTCTACGTTTCCGCCGCGGCCGAATTCGGTTCTATTCTGGACTTCAGGGACAAGGACTTGGAGGCGACTCGCAGGAGCTTCGTCAAGTGGTCGGACTTGGTTCTTTCGTTGAACGAATTGTCGAAAAAGGCGCCGAAAAAACAGCCGGACTCGATTGCAGTCAAGTGGATGCTAAGCAAGTTCGAGACGTCCGTGCTGGAGTCAACGAAGGCGCTGGAAGAGTTTTCCCTGCGCAACTACGTCCAATCCGCCTTCTACAACCTGTTGAACGCCTGGGATTACTTCTCACGCCGCGCCGCCGAGGACGAAAAGGCGTTCGCGGCGAGGGAAATCGCCGGCCGGTGGATTCTCCTGCTTTCGCCCGTCGTTCCCCACGTCTGCGAAGAGCTGTGGGAAGCAAGCGGGGGCAAGGGCTTTGCTTCGCACGCCGCGTGGCCGGAAGCCCGCGAACAACGCATCGCGCCGGAAATCGAGGAGGCCGAGGACTACGTTGCAGCAGTGTTCGCGGACTTGCGGAAAGTCAGGGAACTCGTGAAAATCAAGGCATCCAAGGCAACAGTCATAGTTTCTTCGAAGGCCAAGGCCGAGGCAATGACGGCCGCCTTGCGCAAGGCCGCGAAGCCCGGGGAACTCGTTTTGCCCGACGAGGCGTTGAGACAGTACGCGGCGAAAAACTTTTTTGAACTGCGCGAGCGCAGGGGCTTGGACGAGTACGGCGCGCTAAGCC
>JBFMEM010000146.1:0-1735 GCA_040753335.1 Microcaldota archaeon | reverse complement strand
GGCTCGTGCTACGCCAAAAAAATTTGTTTCAAGAAAAGCACGCTCGGCCCGCAGGGCCCGGTCTACGAGGACCTGGCGGCGCTGGAACTCAAGAGCCTTTAGCCCGGCGGCCGGCCGCCTCCGAGTCGTAGCGCGCGAGAAAAGCCGTGACGTCCTGCTGCGAAGTGACGCCGCGCTCGCGCAGGTAGTCGAGAATGCGCGCGCGGTTCTCGATTTCCTCCGACACCGCGGTTATGGCGTGGCCCGTTGCCTTTGACAGCTTTTCCAACATGGTTATCGGCAGCTCGGTTCTCGCTATTTCCTCAGTTTCCTCATTCCATTTGAATATTTCGTTCAACGCGATTTGGTCCTCCATTTTCGAGACTTCGCTGACCTGCATTATGCGGCGCATGGACGCGCCGCCGGACGAGAACTTGTGCTGGACTATTATCACGTTAAGCAACGGAATCAACGCGCGGGGGACGCTCATTGGCGGGTTCTCGAGCCGCTTCACGGCCTCGCGGTCGGTGTAGGCGTGCATCGTGCCGACCATTCCGCGCTGGCCGACATTCATCGCCGTGAAAAGGGTTATGGCTTCCGTGCCGCGTACTTCGCCGACCAGAATGCGGTCGGGCCGCATGCGCAGCGTGTTGCGAAGCAGGTCGTCCAACGTGATTTTCTCCGTTGCTTCGAGCGCAACCCAGTTTTCGCAGCCGGCCAAATTGATTTCCCGCGTGTCTTCGACGGTTATGACGCGCTCGGAAGGGGGAATGAACGCAGCAATGGCCTTGAGCGTAGACGTCTTTCCCGAAGCGGGGCCGCCTACGACCATTATGTTCAGCGGGTAGACGCCGAGGCCGTCGACGCAAGTCCACAAAAACGCCGCGAGCTCGGGCGTCACCGTGCGGTTGACAATCAAGTCGACGAGGCTCAGCTGTTCCTTCCTGAACTTCCTTATAGTCGCAACCGGCTCGACCACCGTCGGCGGAAACATGACGTTGACCCTGCTTCCGTCCGCAAGCCTGCCGTCGTAGTAGTAGGAAGCGGAACTTCCGCACACCTGCATCAGGAACTCGCGGTAGTCGCGGTCGGTCTCGAACTGCAGGTCCGTGCGGCACGTGCCGTACTTGCGGTGGACGACCACAACGGGCTTGCGCACGCCGTTGACCATTATTTCCTCGAGCTCGAAGTCGTCGAACAAAGGCTGCAGGGTCTTGTAGCCGTGCATTTCCGTTGCAACGGCGCGCGCCATTCCCTCCGCCTCCGGGTCACCTGCGAAGAGCTTTCCCAACTCGGCCGCCAAGTCGTCCATCGCAGCCGGCGAAAGCGGCCGCCTCAGGGAAGAAGGGTCCACCGAACGCACGAACGCCTCGGCTTCGGCCTCCCTTCCGGCAAAGCCGTGCTTGGCGCAAAAGTCCTTGGGCAGCCCCCTCCGCTTGACGACTGAAACGAATGCGTCGACGACTTCCTTGGCGCGCGGCGAAAGCGGCGGGCCCGCTGAAACGTATTCCGAAAAAGGATAGCCCGGCACTATCTTGGCCATGAACGGCCTTAGCAAAAGCAAGAATTAAAACCCTCCGACGGTAATTCCTGCATGCAAGCAAAAGAAGACGCCGAACTCCGCAAACAAGCCATAGAGGCCGTCGCGGAGAAAGTTTCCCGAAAAATTTCTCCCACAAAGCAGTAAGCTGATGAAGAAAAGCGGTTCGCGGCAACGGTTTCAAAAAAAATAAGCGGCGCCCTGCACGGAAAAGCG
>JBFMEM010000145.1:0-1802 GCA_040753335.1 Microcaldota archaeon | reverse complement strand
ACTTGCAGTGCTATGCCGTGGAATTCAATGCGGCGCAACAGCTCACCGGGGGCGGACGTCGAGTTTTACGCCGAGTTTTTTCTCCAACTGCATTATTCCCTTGCCTTTCCTGCCGATGACGCGCGCTATCTCGCGCTGAGGCAGGTAGAGGATGGCGCGGTTGCCTTCGAGCTCGACTTCGAAGTCGCAGCGAAGCATGTGCCGCAGTCTCTGGTCCAGCGTCGTTTCAGCGAATTCCTGGCCCCGGCTTTTCTCGCGCTTGGCGGCCTTGACTGGAAAAACGACTGTTTCGTCGCCCCACTTGTATATCTCGAACTCGCATTCCTTGGAGTAAAAGTCTTTTACTTCAATCAACGGCCTCGCAAGATCTTGCTCGCGCATTCCGTGCGGAACTTTGACGGTCATAGTCAATTCGTACACCTTCGCAACTGCGCCGGAGTCGACGAATACGATGGTGTCTATTACCTGAGGTATTACCCCGAAGTCGATTTTGCCGATGAAGCGCTGGATTGCGTCAATGGGCTTTGAAGCGTGGACGACTCCGACCATTCCCACTCCGGCCATGCGCAGGTCGGCGAACGTCTTGAAGTCCGAGGGCTTGCGCACTTCGTCGTAGATGGTGTAGTCCGGCCGCACGAGCAACAGGACGTCCGCCGAGTTCTCCAGACTGCCTTCAAGAGGCGCGTATTGAGTGATTTCCCGGCCCACTTGAAGGTCGCGGGGCTGTTCAAGCGTCTTTACGACGCGGTCTTGGTCGGAATAGAATTCGGCGAGCGCGGCCGCGAAAGTGCTTTTTCCGCTTCCAGGCGGCCCGGAAATAAGTATGCCTTCTGCCTGGGCTGAAAAACGCGAGACGAGTTCCTGGGGCAGGCCGTAGTCGCCAAGCCGCATGCGTTTTATCGGCCGCACGACGGTAAGCTCGGACGCCTCGCTGAACGGCGGGTGGGTGAAGGTAATGCGGTAGTCCTTGAGCTGCAGCACCGTCGCGCCCTTCTTGTCCATTTCGATGAAGCAGTCCGGAACGCGTTTCGAGTACTCGACTGCCTCGCGAATGAGTTCGTCAAGCCTCCTCCTCGAAAGCACTTCGTGGTCTATTACTTCAAGCTTCCACTTGCCCGGCATGCCGCGCTTTGCCTTGGATGGACAGCCTTCCTTCAAGTGCAGGCTAAGCGTGTCGGGAGCAAAGAAGCGCTCGAGCGAAAGCCTGGCTTCCGCCACAACCGGCTTCAAGTAGATTACTTCGATTCCCTGGGCTTCAGCGACACGGTATTGGACGCGGTCGGTGGTCACCAGGACTGCGTTGCTTTCCTTGGCGACGGCGCGGATTTTGGCGTCGATTTCGCCGAAGCGCGCGTTCTCTATCTCGAAGGCGTTGGGCCTCGCGCCCGCGAACTCCAGCAATATCTTGCCTTGTTTGGCCAAGTCGCTCAGGCGCTTGAGTTCCTCGAGGCCGGCGAACCCGATTTCTCTCCCGGAATTGGCTTGGAACTCGAGTTCGGCCACCACGCTCTCGCTCACTATCACGCGCGCCTTGGCGTGTTCTTCAAGCAGCTTGGAAACGCGGCCGTCAATCAACGCGCCGGTGTCGGGAACAATAGTCTTTGCTTCAGTCAAACGCAACCACCTTCGAAGATAGGATTTGGGCGGCGCGGAATAAAACGCTATCCGAGCAAGCCGCTTCTAATCATTTCAACCGCGATTGCGACCAGCAGCAGGCCCATGAGCTTCGACGCGACCGCAATTCCTTCGTCGCGCAAGAGCTTCTGGAAGTAGTGGGAAGACCTCAGGACCGCCCAGACCAC
>JBFMEM010000144.1:0-1808 GCA_040753335.1 Microcaldota archaeon | reverse complement strand
TTGTATAAATAGCCTGCCAATGTTTCGGAATAGGTGCTGAAAATGAGTTGGCTGACTGTCTGGAAAAACGTTTTGACAAAACCCAAGGAAACCTTTGCCCGAAAAAAGGAAGGCAAGCATTGCAAAAGCCCTGTTGATGGTCGCAGTCACCTTGCTCGTATCCAACTTTGCCTTCCAACTGATTTTTCTTTTAGACAACATTCAGCTGGGGTTCACGCACATCAGCAGGCCCATATGCTTCTGGGGAGTTGAAATAGTAGTAAAAGCTGTAAGCTGGTTCGTCGACTTGGCGGCCCTCGGCTGCGCCTTGTTCGCCGCTGGCAGAGCCGTTGGCGGAAAACTGACGTTAGGCCAGCAAATGCACTATGTTGCAATAATCTGGAGTCCCCTAATATTATTGTCAATCGTCCTACCGCTCGTAGGATGGCTAAACGTCGTAGGACTAGGTATTTTGAATAGCGCAGTGTACGCGATTTTAATGCTTGCAGTCGTCTACGGCATCTATCTTACTGCATCATCGGTAAAGGAAGGCCAGCAGTTCAATTGGCTCAAAACTATTGTCGTGCTGGTAGCCGGCTTATTGGTTATGTACGCCGCGTACACGTACCTAGGTAACTGGATTACCTACTTCCTGAACAACGCCTGTTGGGGCTCGGGCATAACGACGTAAAGTTAAAACCATTTCTTGAGCTGGGATTGTTCAGAAGACTGGGGTTCCTTGAATGCCTTCGCCAACGCGGATTCGACGCGCTCTTTCGAAAAATCGTGTTCGTCGCACATGAACTGAATCAACGCGGCCCTGTCGGCTTCCTTGAATTGAAGGTCGCTTTTGCTTACTTTCACGCTCGGCGGGTGCAAAAACAGTTTCGCAACCGGCTTCCAATCCATTTCCTTCCCCAGCGAAGAAAGAATCGATTCGAAGGAAGAGTGTTCCTGAACCAGCTTCAAAGACTTTTTGGGCCCGATGCCGCGGATTCCCTCGTTGAAGTCGGTTCCGCAAAGCAAGCCGATCCACACGAGTTTCTCGCGCGTTATTCCGAGTTTGTCCAGGTTTTCTTGAAGCGAGTACTCTTCGGGAACGATGTCGACGAAAGCGTTTCTCCGCGGCAGCTTTCGTCTGCCCGCAATGGTGAGGTTTCTCACGAGCAGGGGCGCGCCGAACAACAGCGAGTCGAAGTCCTGGGACGCGGCGGCGTAAACCACTCCGTCGGCGGCCATTGCCGAACACTGCGCCTCTCCCTCGGAAGGGGCTTGCACCCAAGGTAGTCCCATCAGCTCCAAGAGATGCTTGGAGTCGTCAATGTTTTCCTGCGTCAGGCGGGCAGTGCGTTGGGAAAGCATTGCCGCCTCTTCCTCTTCGCCTTCCTCCCTTGCCTTTTTCATCTGCTCTTCTGCCTCGTGCTTGGCCTGGCTTCTCTCCGCAATTGTCCTGTGTTTTAGCGGACTGGGTTCGCCGTCGAACACGAACACGGGCCTGATTCCTTTTTCCAGCAAGTTGCACGTGCGGTAGAACAACCCGCTCAAATGCGACGTAATCCTGCCCTTCGAGTCCATCAACGGAGTTCCGTCGGGCTGGCGGATGATTGTAATGAACTGGTACAGCGTGTTGAAAGCGTCGACGGCAAGGGTTTTTCCAGCCAGTTCCTGCAGCGACCGCTCGCGGCCGACGAGAATAGGGTGAATGTCCACGCCCATTGGTTTCACGCAAGGATTTTATTACGCGCTGGTTTAAAACAATTGCAAAAACTCGTTCTGGTAGTTGCTCAATGCGCGAAATCGAGTGCGACATCTGCGGAAGGCCCGCGATA
>JBFMEM010000143.1:0-1826 GCA_040753335.1 Microcaldota archaeon | reverse complement strand
GTCGCGCTGTTGCTTGAAATGCCGTCGGGCCGCGGCGCGGCCCGCGAGCCCGCGCCTCCTTCGGGACTGGGCGGAACGGAGAAAAAAGCCTTCGGGGGAGAGCACGAGTTCGGCTACCGCCTGGGCTTGTTCCTGAACTTCTTGGGCCAGTTGTTCGGCGCGTTCTGGGGCTCTTTCGGAAAAGAGCCTGAGAAAAAGAAGGAAGCGCCGAAAATAATAGTTGAATTGAAGAAATAGGGTTCCGAGAGCCAGGGTATTAAGCGTCGTTTGGAAGCTGCACAAGAAAGGGGCGTTCGAGAGGGGCCCGACTGTATTCCTGAAACGAGGCGAGGCTTATACGAATACCGTCGCAGCAAAACTAAGAACTGGCTTTCTCAGAAGGCTTAGAGCAGCCGAAAAACTTTAGCGTTAGGCTCACTTCATCTTAAGCCGCATGAGCATCTCGCGGTTCGTTTCAAGAATTTTTTTGTTGATGTCCTGCAGCGCCTTCAGCAACGCAATGGTTTCGTCGAGCTTCGCGGAAACGTCGGCCGAAACGGTTTTTGGAAGGGGCGCCATCAATTCCGCCGCCTCCGGCGGCAGCGCCGAGCCGGGTTTTTTTCCGACTTCAAACATTTTTTCTTCCTCGCCCGAAATGCTCGTTATTTCAAGGGGCGGCGCTTCCTCGACTATTTTTTCCTCAGCGGGCGCCTTTTCTTCCTTGGGCGGGGCCAAAGGCATTTCGCTGACCCGTTCCACTGCCTGGGCGTACACTTCGTCCGGATTCGGGACGCCGAGTGCGGCAAGGTTTTTCTTGATTTCGTCTTCAGTGAGCCCCTTGGCCTTCATTTGGCGCACTATGAGCTTTACGTCCATGAGCAACAATTAACGCAAGCGGTTTTTAAACCTGTTTCGAGCGTACGTCGCAACCTATTTATTGGCGGCTCATTTACTGAATTGCTGACCTGTCTTTAAAGTGGTTTTCTGCATGGAACTCGACCTTCCCTTCGGCCCTTGGACTCGGCTCGTGAGCGCCCAGTGGGGCAAGTACCCCATTGCGTTGTACCAGAATCCGGAGAAGCTCCTGCTCCTTCTCGTTTTCGAGAAGCATGAAGAGAAAATAACCGGCCTCGTCATGCTCCTCAAGAAAGTCTTCGTCGCGGAAGGCGACTTGACGCGCTTCATGCAGGCCCAAAAACGAGAAGTAACGCTCGTAGAAAAGTATTCGAAGGACGCGAGCAGCCGCTTCCTCTTAGTCGGAGCGTCTCCCGAGTACGCGCCTTACTCGCAGGACGCGCTCGTCGAACTAGTCAAGAAACAGCACCTGGAACTCGAAGGAATAACAGCGCTTACGAAAGACACTGCGGCGGCGTACGGCTTCAAGCTCGTCGAACTCACTTCCGCCGAAGAGGCGCAGGCCCAGCTGTTGCTCGGCGACCCCTTTTCCCTCTTTTCGTACACTGCCGCCGGCGCGGGCGCGCTGCCGGGCGCGGCCGAGGAAGCCGCGTTCCGCGTCCAAAAGGTAAAGCTTGGAATGGATCTCGACAAGAAGGATTTTGAAATAAAGGTGGAGTCGCTTTACAACGTCGCGCTCGTCGGAGGCTCGCGGCCGTCCCGCCTGCATTTGATGCACGTGCTTCTCGAGACGGCGCTGCACAACAGCATTCCCGTCCTGGTGTTCGACGCGCACGACTCGTTCAAGGGATTCGCGGTTCCAAACAAGGACGCCTCGCGGTTCATTGAATTCGGCTTGTCTGGAACGCCGACGGGCTTTCCGTTCAAGTCGTTCGACTTGGGAGAGGGCCTCTACGTGGACTTGAGCAAAACCGATGCCGACACTTTCCTGC
>JBFMEM010000142.1:0-1842 GCA_040753335.1 Microcaldota archaeon | reverse complement strand
CGCGCCGCAGCAGCTTGGTTCCGACGCCGTTGCCCCTGAACTCGGGCAGCACGGCGAGTCCCAAGAGTTTGCAGGTTTTTCCCTTCAGCTGCAGGTCGACGTAGCCGATTGAGTGGCCGCGGTACAACGCGACGAAGTAACGGAAGCTCTTGCTGCGCAGGCGCCCGCCGATTTTCTCCATCGACAGGCCCGCGTAAGGAAAGTACTGCTTGGTCATGACCGTGATGCTGTACAAGTGCTTTGCCGAAGCGGGCTCGATTGAAAAATCGCTTGCCTTCACTGGAATTCACTTGCGCCGCTTGAACCGCATCGCGAGCACTGCCGCCACTGCGGCGGCGAGTGCGAGCAGCCAATGGGTTTCCGGAACGCGGCTGACCCTGTACTCGGTTGGAATGAATGAAACGCTGCAGCTGACGGCGTCGACGGAGTAACTGCCGTTCGTTGAATAGCCCCGGAAGTAATACGTTCCGGATTCGTTCAACGCAAGGGGATAGCGGTGGTCTCCGCCCGAGCAGCTTGACGACGGCAATTCGGTGGCCGTCGTTCCGTTGGGGTAAGTGACGTTCAGCAATACGTTCGGCTGGTCGCACGTGAGGCTGCCGTTCACCTGCAGGCGAATGGTTTGGTTCAGCGGCTCGTGAACCGAAAGTGGACAGCCTATTGCGCCGTCGTCGCGCACGAAAACCAAGTAATTCGGCGCGGGAACGAAGGTGGTCGCGCAGGACGCGGGCGCGGCGGTGTACGACGAGTTCAAGGAATACGCCGTGAAGTAGTACGTGCCGCCCTCGCTTATGGCCGGCTGGAAAACGTGGTCGCCCGCGGCACAGCTTGCTGGCGCGAGCCCGAGTTGGGTGCCGCCGTCGGGTTCGACGACGTCCAGCCTCGCGTTCGCCGAGTCGCACGTCGGCGAGCCCCGCACTATGAGGCGGACGGTCAGGCTGAAAGGCGTTTCCTGCACTGGAAGGCAGTCGGTGAACGAAAGCGAGGCGGTCGCGGCGCAGTTTACGCACAACGCGCCCAGGCACAGGCAAAAGCCGGAGCCCATCCTGCTTCCAACCGGCTGGTCTGGAATCAACAGCTTCAAGTCGAACAACGGCCCCGCGGCTTCTTCGGCGACCGGCGCCGAGTCGAAGACGCTGAGGTTGAAGCTGGCGCTCGAGGCCTCGAACGCCGCCGCAAAAGAGGAGAGGAACAGCAGTGCCGCAAGAATTTTTTTCAAGTCAGCCCGTCCTCACCTGCTCTATGATAAATTGCTTTAACAGAACGCCTTGCGCGGCGTCGATTACGAGCAGCAGCTGGTAGGGGCCGTCAACGCAGTTGAGCCTCGCTTCAGTCAGCGGAAAAGACGCGTTTTCGAGCCCGCCGTAAACCACTGGACTGGAGTTCGCCAGCGCCGCCGCGTTCTCGGCGGACAGCAGCCTTTTTTCAATCAGGTACCGCGTGCACACCGACATGAATTGCAAGTATTTTTCAGACGTTGCGTAAAGCGGGTACAGCGGGTCTTCCGACGCGTTCAGCACCGCCGGCTCTTCTGCTTCGGGAGCAGCCGCGGGCGTCGAAGCCGCGTATGGAACGGAGATTATCGACGGCGGCCTGGATTCGACGGTTTTCTTGAACGAAACGAATTCCGACCACAAGAGGGCGTTTGAAGCAATAAGGATTACCGCTATTGCCGCCAGCGCCTTGACGACGAGGGACGCGCTAACTTTATCCAACGCAAAACGCACCGGAGTGCATTTGGGGCAATGCTATTTAAATTTCCTTTCCTCATCCAAGTCGGATTGCTTGGAGGCGGTTTTCGTGAAGAAACTCTTTTTGTTGATTGCCGTGTTGTGCGCGGCG
>JBFMEM010000141.1:0-1851 GCA_040753335.1 Microcaldota archaeon | reverse complement strand
CCCCGCGTTTGCGGGGCGCTAGCCTGAAACCCACCGGCAGAAGCCGTTCCAACTCCTGACGCCGCCGCCACCCCGGCGCCGCCACCGCGAAAGAACGGCCTTCAACCGGCTCGGCAAAAGGCTGCCGTAATGTCTTTGATGAAAAAAGGAAGGAAAAAGCAAGGGAGTTGATTTGATTGGATGGACTGATTGCCGACGCGCTGAAGTACTCGGCGCAGCAGCAGACGCCGGAAGCGGCGCACAAGGACTTCCAGCCCGCGAAAGTACAGATTACCGTCGTGGGAGTTGGAGGAGCCGGAACGAACACCGTTAACAGGCTGCACTCGATGGGCTTGAAGAGCGCCAAGACCGTCGCGATAAACACTGACGCAAACCACTTGAAAATGGTGAACGCAGACCGCAAAATGCTGATTGGAGCGAACTTGACGAAAGGCTTGGGCGCAGGAGGCTTTCCCGAAGTGGGAATGAAGTGCGCTGAAAGCTGCAGCGACAAGCTCGCCGAAGCAGTGGCCGACTCGGAACTAGTGTTCATTACCGCGGGAATGGGAGGCGGAACAGGCACCGGAGCAGCTCCCGTAGTAGCCCGCTTGGCAAAACAAGCCGGCGCAATCACGGTCGGAATCGTTACCTTCCCCTTCGCCCTTGAAAGAGCAAGGCTGGACAAGGCCGACTGGGGCTTGGAACAACTGACGAAAGCCTGCGACACTGTCGTAATAATTGACAACAACCGCCTCGTGTCGTACGTGCCCAATCTTCCAATGAACCAAGCGTTCGCGGTTGCCGACACGCTCGTCGCGCGAAGCGTCAAGGGAATTGCGGACACGATAATGCTGCCGTCGCTCATGAACATTGACTTCGCGGACTTGCGCATGATAATGGAGAACGCGGGAGTCGCAATGATTTCAGTCGGCGAGGCCCAGGGCCAGAACAGGGTGACGGAAGTCGTGAAAAACACGCTTGAACACCCGCTGCTGGACATCGACTACCGCGACGCAAAAGGCGGCCTCATCCTAATCCAGGGAGGCAGCCAGCTGTCGCTGGGCGACGCAATCAAAGTCGGCGAAGGAATTACGGAGTCTTTCGACCCCCACGCTTACGTCAAGTGGGGCGCCCGCATTGTTCCCGACATGGGCGACAAGCTCGTCGTGACGTCGGTGCTGACTGGAGTGAACAGCGCTCAAATGCTTGGAAAAACCGAGGCGCCCAGGAAAGCCCAGGCTTACAACGTCGGCTTGGACTCGATAAGCTTCTGAGGAGAAAAAAACATGTGCGTTCTAGCGCAGTACGTGGCCGCGTCGCTGCCTCCGGTGGCGACGCGCGCGCCCCTCGAGGAAGACAAGCCCAATTAATTTTTTTTTATTTCTTTTTCGGCTGAGAAAACCAATGCGTTTTACGCGTTGGATGAATCAGCCGGCTAGTTTTTGTGCGTTAGTTGAGTAGGAGACTCCAGCGGCGCGTTCGGCCCCTGCGGGGCCGGTATGGTTGCGCCGTTGGAGTTGTGTCTTATGCAGGACGATTTAGTTAGCGTCAGCCGTGCGTGTGGCCAGAACGTCGTGCACTTGGAGTGGTGCGCGAAGTACTGTTTTAATATGCTGAGGCAGCCGCGTTTTATTAAAGCTTGCGAGAATGCGTTGCGTGAAACGGCCGCTCGTTTGAGCTATTTATTTTTTTTGCAGTATTTTTTCCTCAGCCATTTTTCAAGCACGCCGTCTGCAACTACGTAGCGGCCGGGAGCAGTTTTTGACGCGATGTGCTTGTCTTCGAGTCGTTCTACTAACTTGGCTACGGACGCGCTTGGGCGACCTATTGCTTTGGCGGTTTCGGTTACTGACGCCTTCAAGCACGCCAATT
>JBFMEM010000140.1:0-1857 GCA_040753335.1 Microcaldota archaeon | reverse complement strand
GGAAAGCTCCAGCACCAGGAAAAATGCTCGTGCGGCGCGGCAACGCGCTCGCACGCCGACCAGCAGGTCGACTTGGTGCGCGAGTACGAGGAAGCAAGGAAAACCACTGGCGCCGAGCCGAAGGAAGTAAAGTGCGTGCAGGGACTCATTTCAGCTGACAAGGTCTTCGAGCCCCTCGCCAAAGGAGTCCTGCGGGCCAAGCACGGCGTGTACGTCTTCCGCGACGGCACGTGCAGGTACGACGCGACCGAAGTGCCGATCACCCACTTTGTTCCCAAAGAAACAGGAGTGGACGTGCAAAAACTCCGCGAACTCGGCTACGAAAAAGACTGGCGCGGCAAGCCGTTGGAAAACGAAGACCAAACCATTGAATTGTTTCCGCAGGACGTAATCATTTCAGACCACAACGCAGACTACTTCCTGCGCCTGGCGGCGTTCGTAGACGACCTGCTCGTCTACTACTACGGCCTGCCGCCGTACCACAACGCCAAAACCCGCGAAGACCTCCTCGGACAACTGGTAATCGCAATAGCTCCCCACATCAGCGCAGGCATTACCGGAAGAATCATTGGATTCACGCCGGTGCGCGGACTCCTGATGCACCCTTACATGCATTGTGCTACTCGAAGGAACGCCGATGGAGATGAAGACGCCTTGATGCTCCTCATGGACGCCCTCCTCAACTTTTCCAAGAGCTATTTGCCTTCGACCAGGGGAGGGAAAATGGACGCGTGCCTCGTGCTCACCACTCTCTTGGATCCCGCTGAAGTCGACGACGAAGCACACGCAATGGACGCGTGCGCCGAGTATCCCCTCGAGTTCTATCACGCAACCGAGCGCTTTGCCGCTCCGTCGGAAGTAAAGCTCGACACAATCGCAACGCGCTTGGGCAAGGAAAGCCAGTACGAAGGAATCGGCTTCACCCACGAAGCCCGTCTGGAAGGGCCTACTCAGACGCGTTACGTGTTGTTCAAGAACATGCGCCAGAAAGTCGAGGACGAGCTGGCGTTAATGAACTCGCTGCGCAGCGTCGACGCCGCCAACGCCGCGGAAAGAATCATTTTGAGCCACTTTTTCCCCGACTTGTACGGAAACATGCATTCCTTCGGCAAGCAGAGCTTCCGCTGCGTCGACTGCGGAGCCAAATTCAGAAGAGTCCCGCTGCGCGGAAAGTGCTCGAAGTGCGGCGGAAAAATCATTCTGACGATACACAAAGGCGGAATTGAAAAGTACCTGCAGCTCTCGAAGGACATGATCGACCGCTACGGGTTGCCGCTCTACATGAAGCAGCGCATAATGCTCCTCGAAAAAGAGATTGCAAGCATGTTCGAAGACGACAAAAGCAAGCAATTCAGCCTAGCGCAGTACTTCTAGGCAGAGAAAAAACCGTTCTTTGCCGACCCTTATTAAGTAAGCCCGTCTTACTTTTAGCGAAAGGCGATCGCATGACTGGAAAGGCGGACGTCGTGGTGATGTCGTCAAAGGGACAGCGACAAGCACCTGCTCAAACTCCGCTCCTTCAACGGAGTGCCGATAGTCACGACAAAAACCGCCCTCGAAAAACTCGGCGTCAGACTACGGTAAAAACGCTCGCGACTGAAGTTATAGGAGAACGTCACGTACAGTTCCAGTACCTGTAAGTAAAGTTGCCCCACGCTGGCTCGTCGTCGTAGCTGGCGTTAACCAGCCTCACGACGTAAAGGTCGCTCTCGAGGCTGCTGAACAGCGTCGCGGACCGCGCGACGCGCACCAAGCCCGTCGACGCGCCGCTTGCGTCAAAGCCCTCTAGCAAAACCGCTGAAACCGGCGTTTCCCGCGGAATGCTCGCCAGGAAGTACTTGTTCGACGGCGTTTGAA
>JBFMEM010000139.1:0-1909 GCA_040753335.1 Microcaldota archaeon | reverse complement strand
AGGCAATGGCGTCCTTGTGGTCCTCGATTTACCCATACGCCGACTACACTTCCGTGCGCTTGCGCAGCGGCGAGGACGATTACGCGCTTGAACTGCGGGCGCTTGACGGCGCGTGGGTCAGCATCGAAGAGGCGTCTGGCGGCGAAAAAAGTTGTGCCGCCCTCGCGATGCGCGTCGCTTTCGCCATGGTGCTTACCCCTAACCTCAGCTGGCTGGTTTTGGACGAGCCCACTCACAACCTCGACCGCGAGGCAGTTTCTTTACTCTGCCGCGCCTTGCACGAAGAGATTCCGAAGATAGTGGAGCAGACGTTCATAATCACGCATGACGAGGCGCTGAAGGAAGGCGCGAGCGCCAAGGTTTATTTCGTGGAGCGCGACAAGCAGAGGGGCGACAAGAGCGCGGTACAGGAAGTCTCGGTCTAGCGCTTTGCGGCGAGCCACCAGTCTCTCCTGAACACGAAGTAATCGAGCGCGCGCAACGCGTTTTCGTCAAGCCCCTCGCTCGAAAGAACGGAATGCCCTTCGAGGATTCTTGCCTTGCGGAAGGGCGCGGCCAGATGAGAAGCAACGCCGTAGTTTTTCGGCAACGCAACGATTTTATTGAGCAGCGCCACCGCGCTTGTTACCGCGCGCTGTTTTTCTACGAAAATCCGGTCTCCCTCGACGTACGGCCCGCGCAGCCAGTACGCTGGCGAGTGCTCGGCGAGAAAACGGCCGCACGCCCTCGCGTCGCCAACAGGCGGGCCCTGGATTTTCTTGACGCGCGCGAGCTTGTCAGACTCGACTTCCAGGAGGATGAAGCACTTGGTGGCGCCGGCAAAGGAGGTGGAGTCGAATACGCGGAAGTCGGCGAGCTGCAGCTGGCGCGCGACTGCCGAAGTCGTTTTCCTCAACTGTGGCACGAGAATGTCTTCTATCAGGTCTGGCTTGGGCAGTTCCAAGGCAATCAGCGAGTGCTCGCGTTCCGCCAGCGTGTCGCGCAGCCTCTTCCTGTCGGGCGCCGCGGTCTTTCTGGAGAAAAACTCGGGGCCGGCCGGGTTCTGCCAGAAGGCGCGGCACAAGCAAATGAATTTAGACAAGTTGGTTGCGCTGACTGCCGCGGCTGCGTTGCGATTGCGGTCGATCGCGTCAACGAGCACGAGGGGCGCTCCGGCGAACAGTTCTTCAACGAGTTTGCGCCCGCCTTCGCCGGCGTAGGCGCCCTCCAAGTCGATCACTACCGGCGGCCGCCATTCCCTGGCGCTTTCCACCAGCCCCGCCAGCGACCGGTAGTTCAAGACAAGCTGTTCGCACACGAGTCCGGAAAAGCCTTCGACCTCGACTTCCGCGCCGTACAGTCCCGCGTTCTTCAAAAGCGCCTTGAGCACGCGCACGTCCCGCTTCTGCGCCTCGGAGAGCTTTCGCTGGAGGTAGTCCATGTGAAGCGGCGAGCGGTCCACTGCGCTCAGTATTTTTTCGTGGGGCTTCATTTGAAAACAGGGGATGACTTCGACCTTGAATTTTCCGACGCGCGCCTGCAGGTAGGGGTGTTCGGCGTAGCGCATGAGCCACTTTGCCTTCACCGCCTTCTTGCTCGCGCGAATGGTTTGCTCGATTATCTGCTGGCGGTCGAATGCCTTTGGAAAGGCTACGAACAAGTCGACGTCCATGTCGCCCGCGAGCCCGGTGTCCCGCGCGGCGGAGCCCACGAACTTTATTTCCGCTTTTCCGTGCAGGGCGCCGCTTATTTTTTTTGAAACCGTTGCCGCGAACCGCTTTTCTTCATCAGCTTCCTGCTTTGAGGGAGAAATTTTTCGGGAAACTTTCTCCGCGACGGCCTCTATGGCTTGTTTGCGGAGTTCGGCGTCTTCTTTTGCTTGCATGCAGGAATTACCGTCGGAGGGTTTTAATTCTTGCTTTTGCTAAGG
>JBFMEM010000138.1:0-1909 GCA_040753335.1 Microcaldota archaeon | reverse complement strand
ATTCTGTTCTTAATCGCGTTGGTTGCGGCGGGAACGCTGCTTGGAACAATCAAGATGCTCGGCTTTTCGCTGGGGCCGCTCGAGCGCCTGCTCAAGCAGTTCGAGCGAAGCGACGCGCTCATGCCGTTTGGAGGCGCGACAATGTTTTGCGTCGGAAGCTTGTTTGCCCTGACTTTCGCGCCAACGCTTTCCTTCGGCCTGGCGGCGGTGGCGATTCTCGCGTTCGGCGACGGCTTCGCTACTTACTTCGGAATAAAGGGAAGGACGCGAGTCCACTGGAACCCGCGCAAGACGTGGCGGGGCGCGCTCGCCTTCGCTATTGCAGGAGGGATTGCCGCAGCGCCGTTCATCGGCCTCGCGGCATTCGGTTACTCGACGGTACTGGCGTTCGTTGAAAGCGTCGACCTCGGCATAGACGACAACCTCGTAATCCCGGTCGCCGCAGTAATAGTAAAACTCGTGTAAGGGTGGGAAAAATGGCGGGAGTGTTCATCGTAGTGGAAGGAATTGACGGCAGCGGCAAGGGCTTCGTGATGATGAAGCTGCAGGAGTACGTCATGGGCAAGAGCAAGAAGTACGACCACGTGCTTTTGACGCGCGAGCCGACTCACGGCAAGTACGGGCAGAAACTCCGTGAAATACTTAAGACGCACAAGGACCCCTACTCTGCAAGCCGGGAGTGCCTCGCGCTATACACTTCCGACAGGAAAGACCACCTGAGGCACCACATCGAACCCGCTTTGGCAAAGGACTACGTCGTGCTGTGCGACCGCTACAAGTACTCGACCATCGCGTTCCAGCAGGCGCAAGGCATTCCATTGGGGGAAGTCATCACGTCCCAAGAAGGCATTCTCTCGCCCCACCTGACGGTTTTGCTCGACGTGCCGGCAAAAACCGCTTTGCAGCGCGCTGCGGAGAGAGACGGGGGAAACAACGAAAAGTTCGAGAACGAGGAATTCGAGGAAAAAGTGAGGCAGAACTACTTGCAGCTGACCCGAATCTTTCCCCACGAAAAATTCGCGGTCATCGACGCCTCCAAGGACAAGGAAGAGGTTTGGCAGCAAGTTAGAAAAGCGCTTGACGAAAGCAGAGTGCTGCCGTACTAAGCCAGGCGGGACAAGGGCATTAATAAAAGCGGAGGCGTACTGCGTCTAAAAAGGCGTGAACCGTGAAATACTGCACAAAATGCGGTCACAAACTTCCGCAGCCGAATCCAAAGCACTGCCCAGAGTGCGGCGCCGCGACCAGCGGCCGAGCAGCACAACCGACTCCGAAGCGCAACCTCGCCCTCATTATTTTAGGCGTCGCGATCCTCGTTCTCGGTTTTTTTGCTGTTATCGGCTTGGTCTCTGAAGGAACTCCACTCACGCCAACTCCTTCTCTTGCAGCAACGCCGGCCGCCTCGCCAGCCCCTGCCACCGAGAGCAGGCTGCTCGCCGGCGCCACTTTCTACAAAGGAGAACGACCGGTTGTCAAGCTCGTAACCTATTTGAGTGAAGACGACGAGAACGTCACTATTCCAGCCTATGCGGGCCAAGTGCTCGTCAAAGCCAAGGCAGGCGACTCCCGCGCAAGCGTCGACCGCGTGCTTAACGCGACGGGCTTCAACTACACCGTGCTCGCCGCCATTCCAGCAATTGGTAGCTACTTAGTCGACGTCGAGGAAGGCCGCGAGGCAGACTTTATCACGGCACTCAGGCAAGGCGGAAGCGGCTATTCCGCAGTGCCTAACTTCGTGCTCACCACCCAATACGACACGTCGGTGGTGGACTTGAGCGACAAAGCCATTCCTGAAACAGGGAGCGCGATTCCCGCGCTCCTGCGCTCTCCAGACCCCTCGGCAAGGGCGGTGACAATCATAATAGACAGTTACGCCCGGCCCGCGGCAAGCGAGCCGAGCCACGGCGAA
>JBFMEM010000137.1:0-1911 GCA_040753335.1 Microcaldota archaeon | reverse complement strand
CGGCGGCCTTGCAACCCACTGTTATTACCTGACGCGCGAGCTCGCTGCCCAAGGGGTTGAAATCGATTTCTTCATGCCTAGAACCAAGGAACCCGTGGCCGTGCCGTGGGCGCGGGTTGTTCAGGTGGACTGTTCTTCTTTCAACGAGTTCGGGACGAAAGTCGGGTTCACTGAATTCGGGCCGTACTACCCGTTCTGCAAGCAAGGAAACGCCGGGGGCAGGCAAGGCGGCGAGGCGCAGTCGAACTCAGGTGGACTGGGCTTCTTCGATGCCGTGCGAAAATACAACTGCTTGTGCGCCAAGCTCGTCGAACTCTACAACGCCAGAAAGCCGTATGACTTGATCCACTGCCACGACTGGATTACCTTCCAGGCGGGCGCGGAGGCGAGCCGCGCTTGCCGGGTTCCAATGGTTGCAACCATTCACAGCACGGAGTACGACCGCACCGGAAACCTGTGGCCCTTCGACTGGATTCTCGGAATAGAACAACGGGGCCTGCGCTCCGCGGACTTGGTGCTGACCGTAAGCAACCGCATGGCGCGCCAGCTCGAACAGCGCTTCGGCGTTCCAACCGAAAAAATAAGGGTGTTGTACAACGCCATTGAGGCGGCGCCGTTCAACAAGAGCGCGCGCCGCGAGGAATTCGGTTTCGCGCCGGACGCGAAGGTAGTGCTGTACAACGCGAGGCTCAGCATCCAAAAGGGGCCGGAGTTCTTCGTGCGCGCCGCCTGCCGCGTGCTCGAGAAAGAGCCGCGGGCGCGGTTCATCGTAAGCGGAAGCGGCGACTTGCTGCCGAGGCTGACCGAACTCGCGGCCGGCCTTGGAATCGCGGACAAATTGAAGTTCGTCGGCTTCACTCCCTTTGACGAAACGCCCGTGCTTTACGCAGTGAGCGACGTTTACGTGCTTCCGAGCGTGAGCGAGCCGTTCGGAATAACTGTTCTGGAGGCAATGGCGTCGGGCACGCCCGTCATAGTTTCCAAGACGTCGGGAGTCAGCGAGGTAGTGCGGCACTGCCTTACCGTCGACTTCTGGGACGTCGACGAAATCGCGTCAAAGATTCTCGGCGTGCTGCGCTATGCCGCGCTGCGCGACGAAATGGGTTCGAGCGGCAGGGCCGAGGCGCGCCAGTTTTCTTGGGACAAGGTGGCTTCCGAAACCAAGTGGTTTTACGGCCAGGCCCTGGCAGGAGGTGCGTCGAGTGCCTAGCGTCTGCCTCTACTTCCACGTGCACCAGCCGATCCGGCTCAACAAGTTCCGCGTGTTCTCCAAACGCGGCCCGTCGCTTGCCGCGACTTACTTCAACGACGAGTTGAACAAGCACTACTTCCAGAAGGCGGTCCGCCAGTGCTATCTCCCGGCCAACAAGGTCCTTCTCAACGCCGCAAGGGAAGGCGGGTTCAAGGCAAGCTTCAGCGTCACCGGAACGTTCGTCGAGCAAGCCAAGCGCTTTGCGCCCGAAGTCCTCGACTCGTTCAAGGCGCTTGCCGAAACCGGCTGCATCGACTTCGTTGCCGAAACCTTCAGCCACTCGCTTGCCAGCCTGTACCAAGACCCGGGCGAATTCCGCGAGCAGGTTCGAATGCACTCGCGCATGCTGCGCCAGGAATTCGGCGCCAGGCCGAGCGTGTTCAGGAACACGGAAGTAATTTACAGCAACGACGTCGGCCGCGAGGCGGCTGCAATGGGCTTTTCCGCCGTCCTTGCGGAAGGGTTCGAGAGCGTGCTTGGCTGGCGGTCTCCGAACTATGTCTACCGCGCCAAGGGAAGCAGCCCCAAAATCTTGTTCAGGAACTACCGCCTGAGCGACGACGTCGGCTACCGGTTCGGCGCGCGGTGGTGGAAGGAATGGCCGCTGACCGCAGACAAGTACGCCTCGTGGCTCGCGGCCGCCGAAGGCCACACAGTAA
>JBFMEM010000136.1:0-1987 GCA_040753335.1 Microcaldota archaeon | reverse complement strand
CGCCCGGGCTTCGGGGACGCAGGATCCGCTTCTGGCAACGGCTGCGCCCGCGCAGCCCGCCACGCACGCGTTGGACTAAGTTTCTCCGTCCACGCCGCACACTGGCGCGTACTCCATTGTGCAAATGCACGGCTGTTCCTGGGGCGCGGCGGCCCCGGGCGTCGGCGTTGGAGTAGGCGTCGGAGTGGGGTACTGGCCCTGCAGCGAGAGCGCCGCGGTTCCCGCGGCCAAGACCGCCACAAAAAGCACTAACGCGATTAAACGCATGCTTCCCACCCTCCCAGACTTAGGGCGGCGCTGGTTAATAAGTTTAGTCAGCTTTTCCGGCGGCGCCGCACAGCCGTAACCGCCGTTCGACGACCGCCTGGGCCGCTTCGCGGCCGGCGGCCAGGCACGTTCTGGCGTCGGCCTCGCCTTTCGACAGCGTTTTTTTCACGGCCGCGTTGAACGCGTCGTGCAACTGCGTCTTGACGTTCAGCTTGCGCACGCCGGCTGCGACCGCTTTTTTCACCGCCGAGTCGGGCAAGCCGCTTGTTCCATGCAGAACGAGGGGAGCGGCCGTGACCGCGTCAATGCGCTTGAGCAGCGCCACGTCAAGCAATTCTTTTTTCTCGTGCCAGCCGTGCGAAGTTCCGACTGAAACGGCGAGGGCGTCGGGTTTCGCCAGCTTTTCGAATTCTGCCGCGGCCTCGGGGGACGTGAAAACGCTTTTTCTCTCCGAGACGTAGTCTTCCTTGCCGGCGAGCCTGCCTATCTCGAGTTCTATTGAAACGCCTTTGCTTCTGCAGAAGGCCGACGCCTGTTTTGAAAGCCGCGCGTTTTCGCGGAAGTCGAGGGCCGAGCCGTCGAACATCGCGGAAGGAAAGCCGGCTGCGACCGCTTGCTTTATTGCCGAAAGGCTTTTTGCGTGGTCCAAGTGCACGCACGCGGGAACGGAAGCGCGTTTTGCCGAGTCCAAGGCCAAGAGCGAGAGTTCGCGAAAGCCGCCGTACTCGAGGTCGTGTTCCGCGAGCTGGAGAATGACGGGGGACCTAACGCGTTCCGCGCCGCGCACTACTGCTTGAATGGTTTCGAGGTTGAAGGCGTTGAACGCGCCGACGGCGTAGCCGCGTTTTTCCGCGTCGCGCAAAAGCAGGGAAAGTGAGACGAGAGCCATTTTACCTCACGCTGAGCATAGCGTGAACGAGGGTGGAGCTAAAAATACTTATGGCTCCCTTGAACAACAGCGCCAGCGACAAGTAGAAGCCCAGGTCGCCGAAGCCAGACTCGAACAACAGCACTGCGGCGACGACGTCCACGAGGCCCATTGCAAGCACGAAAGGCATGTCACTTACCGAACTAAGTAACTGCATTCCGCAGTATTTTAAAGTAAGCGACGCGAATAGTGTGCGGGAGGGATTGAAATGAAGGCGCTCGTTCTACTGCTACTGATGGCGTCACTACTGGCGTTCGGCTGCGTGCAAGGCCCCGCGGGGCCGCAGGCTTCGCCGACGCCGTCGCCAACCCCGCAGCCCGTTGCGACGGCCGTGCCTACGCTGGTCCAAACGGTTTCGGTGACGCAAGTGCCTACGCCGACTCCCACGCCAACTCCGGAATGTGTTTTCGCGAACAACTCGTGCTGCAGTGGGGGAGTCTGTTCCGTCATCGACTGCATCGAGGACTCGGTTCTTAGAGCAAGCGGGTGCGACGCCAACTGCACGCTTATCGCGGAGTGCGTCGCTGTTTCCACGCCGACTCCCACGCCTGCGCCTTCCTTGAACCCGGTTTACTTGGGCGCCACGACGGCGTTTTCCATGCCCGAGGAACTCGATTTTCCTGCGAAACGCGTTTTCGAGTACAGGAACGGCACGCTGCGGCTGCCTAACAAGGTTTACAAGGCCGCGCCCGAGGCAACTGGGACGGAGTACTTCAGCTTCAAGTTCGAGTGGGAGCCCGACTACTACATCAAGGAAAGGCTCGAGCGCTACGGCGGCGTTGTCATGCAACG
>JBFMEM010000135.1:0-2061 GCA_040753335.1 Microcaldota archaeon | reverse complement strand
CCTTGTTTTGAACCGAGAACTCGTCTCGGTAGCCGTCTTCGCTGCTTTCGATTGACTGCTTTACTTCAACTGGCTCGCCCACGTAACTCGAGGGATTGGTGTAAGTGTGCTCGAAGCCAAAAGAAGGGAAGGGGAGGGGCGTAACCGAAGGAACGACTGAAGCGTTGGGGGCAACTGAAACGTTTGGCCGCGGTTGTTCTATCGGCGCTTTCGGAGTCAAGGCAAAGAAAGCAACCAAGGCGACGGCCACGACGCCTATTACTATAATATACTTGAGGGGAAACCCGCCTTCCTCGTCTTCCGCGTACATGAACAGAGTGCAGAACGCAGCGGAATAAAAAAGCGAACTATCCGAAGAACTCTCTCCAGTGCTCGCGAACCCCGCGGACTTCCTCCTTCCTCTTCCCGGGGTTTATGCTGAAAACCCAGTCCGCGTCCACCACGAACGGCTTGCCGAAACCCTTTTTGTCCAACGCGAGCAGGAAAGCGTCAGACCTCACGGCATACCCTTTTTCAAGCGCTTTTTCAACCGCGGCGAGAACCTCTTTCTTCACTTCAGCGAAATTAACCGCCTTGCGCGCGTCAACGTGGCCCAAGTCAATGACGCGCTTCACTCCCGGAAGAAAGCGGAGGTCCGACAGCACCAGGCGAGGCATTTCCTGCCTGTCCTGCCTCACCCACGCGTGCTCGGGAACCCTCACTCCCGCCTCGCGCAAGTCGTCTAAAACGTTTTTGTCAAACCAAACGGCGCGGCGGTCGTCGTGAGAAAAACGCTTTTCAACCAGCCGCAGCCGCTTCCCGCCAACGAAGGAATCAAGCGCCCAAACCTCGTTCTCAAAGTCGCCCCTTCCAACAAGCTCCTTCGGACGAAGCCGTGCTTCAACGGAACGGCCGTCCGAGTGAAACAAACGCGCCCTCTGCCAACTGCCCGGAAACAGCCGCAAGTGAAGGCGCGCCAACGCCTCTGAAACCCTCAAACAAATCTCCCACAAGTAAAGTAAAAACCAGAATTAATAAACTTCAAACCAGACCCTCGAGTCTACCAACCATTTGGTTCCACCAACCGCCCTTCCGACCAAACCAACTGTGTTGAGCCAGAACCCCCAACCCCCAAGCTTTAAATACTCGTTACTGCACAGTAGTAACAAGGTGGAATTATGGGTTTGAACTGGCGTAGGATAGCCCTGCTTTTGTGTCTTATCGTAGGCTTGGCCGCTGTTCCGGCTAAGGCCGACATTACTGGATCTATCTATATTGACGCTTCAGTGTCTAGCGGAGGCTATGGATACGGCTACGGTTGGGACTGGGGCTACGGGTACGGAGGCTATTACTACGGCTGTTACCTGACCGCGTCTCCTTACTCTATTTACGCCGGCGAAAGCACTACTATTTACGTCGACTCTTGGAGCCTCACTCCGCCTTACGGAGGCTACGTCGACTGCGGAAACGGACTGCCGGCTGGAATGCTTGGCTGCGTCTTCGGCTCTTGCGCATATTCTTGTTACTACCCGTTCAGCGGCCAGTACTGGGTAACTGGCTACAGCGGCTACGGCGTCTGCACTCCGACTCAAGTAAACGTCGGCAGCCAGTATGCAACCGGGCCTGGAGTAGTTGTCGGAACTGGCACTACTGGAACCAGGCCGGCTCGCGAGCCCGACCGCACCTGCACTGACGGAACTCCTTGGGGATTCTGTTCCTCGAACAGGCCGGACTACTGCCGCCACGGCCAATTGATTGAAAAAGCGAGCTTGTGCGGCTGTCCCGACGGCCAAAGTCCGTCCGGAGATTCGTGCGTCACTGCAACGTGCAGCGACGGAACCGAGTGGGGCCACTGCAGTTCTACTTACCGCGGGCAGCTCTGCAATGAGGGAAGGCTCGTTGAAGACCCGGTTCGCTGCGGCTGTCCCGAAGGACAGCGCAGGCAGGACGGCGTCTGCGTTGACGCGCGTCCGTTCTGCGTGGTTTCAACCAACTCTCCTCAACGCGCCGGAAGCGCCGTTGCGGTAAGCGTGGAATACGCCGACTTCGAGCACGCGCCGAAGAGCGCCCGCGTTTCCTGCG
>JBFMEM010000134.1:0-2104 GCA_040753335.1 Microcaldota archaeon | reverse complement strand
AAACAAGCCTGCATAGACAAGGACGTACTAAACCGCAACATCAGAAAAAACAAAATCACTCGCGCGCTACTAAGAAACACTCTTGAAAAAGTTGCAAACCTTCAGATAGCGACTGGAAACCAAACTCAATTATTGGAAAACGCTTTATTCTACCGCCTACGAGCACTCGTTGAAGGCCACTTGTACTTCGATGAAATAACTTCAATAAAACAACTTCCCGTACCCGAATACGTCTATGACATCTCAGTCGAAGGCAAAGAAAACTTTTTAGGAGGAACGGGGCTGATTGCACTGCACAACACCTCCTACAGGCTGGCGCGCATCGATAAGAAGAAAACTCCGGAAATCGTCGTCGCCAACAACGACGCCGTGAAGAAGGGCGCAGAGCCTTTCTACACGAATTCCACGCACCTGCCGGTGAACTACACGGACGACGTGTTCGAGGCAGTCGAGCTACAGGACGACCTGCAGTGCAAGTACACGGGCGGAACCGTCCTCCACTGCTTCCTCGGAGAAAGGATTCACGACCACCGCAACGCAGGCGAACTGGTAAAAAAAGTTTTTGCGACGCACAAGCTGCCCTACATGTCGCTCACGCCGACGTTCAGCATCTGCAACCGCCATGGTTACGTGGAGGGAGAAAAGTTCTATTGCCCAAAGTGTGATGCGGAAATAGGTTGGAACGCAGCCGCGGCCACCGCCGAACTCGAGGCAAAACGCAACCGCTGCGAGGTCTACAGCCGCATCGTCGGCTACCTACGGCCGGTACAGCAGTGGAACGCCGGCAAGCAAGCCGAGTACAAGATGCGCGTTCCCTACAACAAGCAGCTCGACAGGCCGCTGGCCAAGTGAAGCGCGGATGGAGTTCGGCGGAATTCAAAAGACGAGCCTCGTCGACTACCCCGCAAAAATAGCGGTCGTGCTATTCACCAAAGGCTGCAACTACGCGTGCCCCTACTGCCACAACCCCTCGCTCGCCGCGCCTGCTGAAAACACGCCGTCAATAACGGAAGAGGAAGCGCTTGAGACGCTGCGAAAGCGGCGCAAGTATGCCGACGGACTCGTCATAACCGGCGGCGAGCCGACTCTCCAAAAAGGCCTGCCTTCTTTTCTCCGCAAAGCCAAGGAACTCGGCTACTCCATAAAGCTGGACACAAACGGCGCCAACCCCCTTTTCCTGACGCAGTTGCTGAAGGAAGGGCTGGTCGACTACGTCGCCCTTGACTTGAAGGCCGCGCCGGAAGACTATCCCACTGTCGCGAAGAAAAACGCGGACGCCGAAAGCGTGAGAAAAAGCGCGGAGGCAATAAAGAACTCGGGAGTCGACTACGAGTTCCGCACCACCGTTGCGCATGAAACGCTTTCGCCGCAGCAAATGCACGCAATGTGCGAGTGGATCGACGGCGGCAAAAGACTTTTCATACAAAAATTCAGGCCAGGCGACTGCCTTGATCCCGCCTGGAACGACAAGCTGCCGCCCACTGACCAGGAAGTAAAGCAACTCGTTGAAGCCGCCGAGCCCTTCTTCGAAGAAGTCCGCATTCGATAGCATTACCGGATTTAAAGGCAGGCCTTCTACTTTATTGGAACAAAATGAAGATTCCGAAGCATGCAAAGCGCGTCTTCAAAGGAATTATTTACAATGTTTACCACTGGAAACAAAAAACGTTCAACGGCGGCTATGCAACCTTTGAGGGTCTAAAACGACGGAACACCTGCCAAGTAATTGCACTGCTTAACGGCAAGATAGTTGTCTGCGAACACAAACTGCTCTCGCACCCTGGAGAAAAAATTTATGGCTTGCCTGGAGGAAGACAAGACACTGGAGAAAAACCGCTTGAAACCGCAAAACGCGAGTTGCTTGAGGAAACTGGCTTGTCTTCAAGCGACTGGAAACTCTTTAAGACCCTCGAACCACGTGGCGAAATAGACCACTCGGTGTTCGTGTTCATTGCGCGTAATTGTCGCAAAACAGCACAGCCAAAACAAGATTCCAGCGAAAAAATAAAGCACGGCCTCCTTTCCTTCAACAAGTTCCTCGCGCTGGTAAAGACATACGAGTTTCAGGACTTCGAATTCAAGCACGAGTTGCAACGGCAGAGTC
>JBFMEM010000133.1:0-2138 GCA_040753335.1 Microcaldota archaeon | reverse complement strand
GTTCTCAGGAGCTGACCTTGAGAAAACGGCGGACGCGCGCGGCGTTCGGCCCTCTTCTCAGCAAAACGGGCGTTCTTCCAGTCAAGTCGACTATCGTGCTCGGCTTTCTGCGCGGAAGCCCGCCTGCGTCGACAAGCAAGCTTGTTTTTCCGCCGAACTCCTTTGCGACTCTCTTCGCCGAGTACGAGGGAGGCTCGCCGGACAAGTTGGCGCTCGTTGAAACAACCGGTTTTCCGAAGGCCTGCGCGAGAGACAATGCAAAAGAATGCGAAGGAATTCGGAAGGCAGCGCAGCCATTTTTCAAAACATTCTTTGCAAGCAGACCGCGTCTTGCCGGAACTACCAGCGTAAGCGGCCCCGGCATGAAAGTTTGCATGAGCCTTCTTGCAACGGCGTCCAACTCGAAATACTCTCCCGCCGTCTTTTCGTCGGCCACGATTACCACGAAAGGCTTTCCGGCAGGCCTGTTCTTGGCTTCAAACACTTTCTTGACCGCGCTTTCGCTGGTCGCGTCGGCGCCCAAGCCGTAACAAGTTTCAGTAGGATACGCAATTACTCCCCCGCCCCGCAGGACGGCAAGCGCTTTGCCGACTGCTTTTTTTCCAACGCGAATTGACTGCAAAACTATTCCCTCAACTCAAAGATTTGAGTGCCTTGCGAGTAGTAAAGCCTGGCAAACCGCGGGTCGGAAGCGAAGGCAAACGCGCAGCGAAAGCTCGCCTCTTCCTCGGAGCCGAGCAAAACGAATTTCGCTCCGAAGGCGTTGAGTTCGGAGACCGCTTCGTCGGCAGAGCCGCAGTAAACCCTGCGCAGCGCGTCGTACCGCTGTTCGTATGGAATCAAGTGGCTGAATCCAATCCAGTCCGGCGGAGCGATTCTCAGCCTCCCGGCTGCTTCGACGGGAGAATTCTGTTCCCAGTAATTCGCGACAACCGCCTGCGCAGGAAGGTTTTCGTGCATCCACTGCGCCGCCGCATTTTCGCCAGGCGTCAAAGCAATCCACTCCGACGAAGCAGTCCACGTCAGGAAAAACACGGGACTGGCGACGGCCGCCGCTGCGAGCGGAATCCAAAGCCATTTCTTCAAATGCACTAACGCGGCCGCGGCGAGGACGCACAACGGAATCCACGAGTAGGAAAAGAATTTCACCATGTCCCACTGGAACGCGGTTGCAGTGACGACGTTCGGAATCACGAAAAAGAGCGCGGCGAGCGCCCAAAGCGTTTTTTTCTCGCGCAATTCCTTCACGAGAAGAAGCGAAAGCAATGCGAGCAGTAACGGAACGCCGAAGTTAGCGAAATAGAAAACAACTGCGCCAAGCACTTCCTTGGGCGCGATCCACAAGAACTCGAGCTTCAGCGGAAGCTTTACTGAAGCAACTTGCGCTGAAACCGCCAACGCGCCCAAGACAGGAGGCAGGAACAGCAAAGCCGCCTGCTTCAAGCGCAGCCGTCGTTCCTCCAACCACTTCAGCAAAAAGATTGCCGCAAAGGAGGCGAGAAGGCAGGCGAACGCCACGTACTGGAACGGCGCCAGCAAAGCGCACAAGATTCCTGCGAGCAACAGCTTCCGCCTGTCGCCGGCCATTCCCTCGAACGCGAGAAGCAACGCAACAATGAAAACAGGGAGGGCGGCCGCCTGCGGCCGCTGCACAACCAAGTAAGTCATGGTGGACATTACTGGAAACGACTCGGAGTGGGAGTTTCCGTCGTAATTCGTTTGCGCAACAAGCTCGCCAAGGTTTCCGCCGTTTGCAACATCCGCGAAAAACTGGGTCCAAGCCAGTCCGCTGCCGAAGACGACGAACAACGCCGCGAAAAACGCGATTGCCTTCCTGTCCTTGCTCGAACGGCAGAGCGAGTGCGCCAACGCGAAAGAGCCCAGGAACAGCAATGCGGCGTACAAGGCGTTCTCGAAGCGCACCGCAAAGGCGGGAAACACTTCAGACAACTTTGAAAAGACTGCGGTGTGGAAGTCGGCGAACCAGTGGTAAGACAAGGGAATCCCAGCTGCGTACGGCGTCTGGGGCGGAAAATTGCCTGCGTTGACGCTCTCTATTATCGACAAATGCACGAAAAAGTCGGCCCAGTTATAGCCGCCCACGCGCACGCCCCCGGCCGTTTCTACCCAGAGAGTCT
>JBFMEM010000132.1:0-2146 GCA_040753335.1 Microcaldota archaeon | reverse complement strand
GCCGAAATCATTGCAGCCGCCGCGCAAAAAGGCTTTTTCAAGCAATACAAGGAATTCGAGAACCAAGCCTTCCACTCAGCCCTCCAAGCGCTTCGGCGCGCAGGCTGCAGCATGACTCAAAACGAGTTGGACGAGTACTATCAAATCAAGGTATAGCGTTTAAAACGCTGTTTCCACAAAACAAGTTCTACGGGCCCATAGATCAGCGGTAGATCGCCGCCTTCGCAAGGCGGAGGCCGCGGGTTCAAATCAAGCGAAGGGCGTTCGCAACTTTTCGCTTGCGCGAAAATCCCGCTGGGTCCACTCCCTATTTTTCGCGCCGTTCGTAGGCATAGACCGCGAAAATCGCCACCAGCAAAACGAGGATCGTGATTATTTTCCACGGCGGCTGGGCGCCTGCGACGACCGCGGCAGTCATTGCAGGAACTTGCACTGCGTTGGGCGCGGATTTTCCCGAGTCGCTTGCCAGCTGAATGGGAAGCGAGCGCGCCTCGGTCTGCCGGTTTGGCCTGAGAGTCATTTTAACGTCCGCCGAATCGCCTGGGTTAAGCGAAACCGTCGACGGCTGGGAGTCGTAATTGTATTGCAGCACGTCGTCCGCGAACAGCGTGGGGGCGATGTTTTCCACGCGTTCACCGGCGTTGTTGGTTACGCGGAGAGTCAAGTCCACTTCGCTGACCACATTTCCCTTCGACTTTTCGGTGCGCGCGACTTCCCTCGCGTCCAAGCCCTCGACGTACGCCGTGACTTCGAGTTCGGCGTCTTGCTTGACTGCCTCGCGGCCGCTCCATGCGAAAAACTTTATTGGCCGCACGCCGACGCTGTCGGCCGGCGGAGCCAGCGTGACTATAAAGTCGGCGTAGCCTGCCGGCGAAATGGGCCTCGGATAGTCAACCGCGTACCAGGACTTTGGAATTCCTTCAATCATGAGCCGCACTTGTTCCAAGCGTTCGCCGCCGTTGTTGGAAACCCTTACTTGAATCGTCTTCAGGCCTTCTTCCGCGGCCGTCAGAGGCGGCCACGAAATCGACAAAAGCGATTCGTTTGACGCGTTGCTCGAGTAGACGGAAACATTGAAGTTGACTGCAAGCGTGTAGTCGCTTCTCGCCGCGTGCAATTGAATTGGGACGACAAAGTCTTGCAAGGCAGTGGCCATGGAAGTCGTTATGACGAGCTGGGCTTCCTTTGACTCGCTTGGGCTCAGGCTCATCGTACCCGGCTGGACGAGCACCTCCCCGATTTCCTGGAGGGGCTCCCAATAGAATGCAATTTCTTCGGCCACTGTTCCGGTGTTGCGCACGCGGAACGGAATGGAAGTGGTTCGGCTGCGCAGCACCACTGAATTGGCTGGCTTGAGCACCTCTATTTGCTCGAGGCCGGTTACTTTGAAGCAGATGTTTCTGCGCAGGACGTCGAACTGCCCGCTTTTGACGACGAACGTTGCGGAGTAGGTGTCGAGTACTGTAGCGCGCGTCGGCGCAATCGTGAGCGTCAAGGGAGCCTGTTCGCCGGCCTGCAGTTCGACGAGGTTCTGGTCCAATTGTGCAATGGACTGGACAGTAGTCGTTCCTTCGAGCGAAAGCTGGAAGGGCCCGCTTGACTCGCCGTCGTTTCGCAAGTACATTTCAAGCCGCACTTCTTCCCCGGCCCGCGTTTCAACGCAGTCGGTGGGGTAAGGCCCGCCGAGCAGCGAGAGCGCCACGCCTTCAGCGTAAACTTGGAGCGAAACCGGAAAGGCGAGGTCGGCGTAAGAGCCCGGGCTGCTGCGCACGAGAAAAGCCCAGGAGTAGGTCGCGCCAGGAGTTCCCGGCGGGACCGTGACGCGAACGTCCACTGTCTTTGTCTCGCCTGCCTCGAGCGCGACTTGGTTCGCGGAGTAGAAAGTCGTTGTTTCAAAGGGGTTTGTGCCGTCGTCGAGAACCGAGGCGTAAATGCGGCTGCCCAAGTTGTTTGAAAGCACGAGCGAATACTCGGCTGCCTCGCCCGGAAGTACTGTCTGCGTCGCAGTTGGCGAGAGCGTCGCCGTGATTGAAGGAAGCGCGGGAGTCGGGGCCGGCGCGATTACGTTGAGCGAAACGCCCAACTGGTTTCCCTCCCCGTCCGCGTTTTCAACGCAGGGGCTTTCGACAGTGCCGCCCCTTATTTC
>JBFMEM010000131.1:0-2167 GCA_040753335.1 Microcaldota archaeon | reverse complement strand
TTTTCTCGCGCGCTACTACTCGGAGGCGGCCGGCCGCCGGGCTAAAGGCTCTTGAGTTCCAGCGCCGCCAGGTCCTCGTAGACCGGGCCCTGCGGGCCGAGCGTGCTTTTCTTGAAACAAATTTTTTTGGCGTAGCACGAGCCGAAGCCCGCCGCCGCGTTCTTGCGCTGCAGCGCCTTCAAAGCGTCCAAGTTCCTTCTTCCCTTGACCCTGCAGACCGTCAGGTGGGCGCTGAAGCCGCGTTCTTCTTTCGCGCCAAGTGCTTCGGCAACAACCTTCTGCAGTTCCTGCAATCCTTTTGATTCGCAGCCGATCCAAAAGACTTTCACGAAGTTTTCGTTGGGGAAAAAGCCGGTTCCCGAGAACCTCAGTTCGAACGGCGCCGGCAGTTTTCCTTCAAGTGCCTTGAACGCCTCCAGCTTCCGGCCCGCCTCGTCGTCCGGCAGTTCTCCCAGGAAGACGAGGGTGATGTGCAGCTGGCCTGGATTGACGAAGTTGGCCTGCAAGTCGAGTTTCTTGGCTTCATTCAACAACTCGGCTGCGTGCTGCCTGACTTCCTCCGACAACTCGAGTGCAATGAAGCAACGCATGTTTCCCACAAGGTTTTAATTAACGGCTAAAGAACTGTTATAGAGAGTGGTTTGCATGTTCCGGCCTTTAATAGTTTTCGCGGTTTTGGTGGCGGCGCTGGGCATTGCCTCGGCCGCGCACGTCGTGGTCAGCGCGCCCCAGCAGCACACCATAGACTCGACGGCGCCCGGCGAAGTCTACCTGGGAACAATAGGGCCCGGCCAGAAGGTCGAGGTCTCCATAGAACGGGGAACCGACGAGCTGAGCAAGGATGCCAAGACCTTCGGCTCGGAAGCCATTTGGGACAAGCTGGTAGTACTGCCCGACTCCCTTCCTGCTGGCTGGAGGCTCCGCGACAGCCTCACCTACGAAACGCCTTTGACTGCGCACGTCATTGCAGCGCAGGACGCGCCGGACGGCGACTACTCAGTGCGGCTCCAGACCGTAGACGAGTACGAGGGAGTCGCGCCGCTGACTTTCACGGCGAGAATAACGGTTTCCCGCAATGTCTTGAACGCCCAGCTTTCTCCGACGACAATAACCACCGGCGTCGGCCAGCCCGCGATATACTGGATTACCCTAACGAGCTTGAGCGTAGCCAACGACGCCTTCGAAATTTCCGCCGAAGGCCTGCCTTACGCGTGGGCGTACACTAAAACCGTCTTCGTTCCGCGCGGTTCTTCCAAGGAGGTTCCGTACGAAATAATCGGGTCGGCGCAGAAAGATTTTCCCGTCAAATTCGTTGTGCGCTCGCTTTCCAGTCCGTTGATTTACCGCGAGCTCGACGGAAGACTGATTACAGTCAGCTCGCTTTTGCAAGACGCCAAGGCCGCGGCCTTGGGCGTGCCGTTGTTCCCGAGCTCCGAGCAAGCGATTTACTCGCTGATAGGATTCTTGGCCAACGTGCTGTGGAAGTGATTTTAAAATGCCCGCTGAAGTGGAAAGAAAGGCGTCGGAAGAGCGCTTGAAACGTGCAAGCAAAGAGTTTCACGAAGAAGTAATGACTCCCCTCGCAATTACGCCGCGCGAGCCGCCCATAGCCCGCGGCGCGCCGTCCCAGCCAAGGCCCGACTGGACTCCTGTTTTCAAGCACGTTGGCTGGAGTTACGAGAGACACGCGGAAAAAGAAGGAGACTCTTTCAGAGTCAGGGTTCCGCGGCTTCCTTCGAAGGAAGTAGGCGGCGCGGAATATCTCTTGAGCTACCTCCGCAGCTTGGCGCAGCCGGTGGCTAGAAAGCACGGCGTGGCCGTGTCGATAACGCAAATGATTCTGCCTCGGAAGGGAAAACCCCCCGCCAAGGAAAAAAGCCACGCGTTTGAAATAAAGTTCTTTGCAGCTGGCGAAAAACCCCGCGAGCCCACGCGCCTCCCTCCTCCGCCGTGGACTGGAAGAAAGACCACTCCTCCGCCTACTCCCGGAAGCAGGACGTAAGCAGGAAGGGTCTCGGAGAGATTTTAATGGACAAGCGAGCGAAAGCAGCGGCCGAAGTAATTCAAGCAATAGCGCGCGAGCACTCGCCTTCCGCGAAGAAATTGTTTAAACTAAAGCGCAAAGCCAGCGAAGCCCACGCGCTCGCAGGCGTGGTTTCCAACTCGG
>JBFMEM010000130.1:0-2227 GCA_040753335.1 Microcaldota archaeon | reverse complement strand
CGAAAAATCTTTGGGGCCAGGAAGTAATAGTCATGACCCGGCCGGCCTAGCTTTTTGGAAAAACCCGGCGTCAACCCAGTGGAACAACAGGAACGCTGCCCAGTAGGCGACGAACGCGTGGAACGAAGTCCAGCCGCTCAAGTAAACCAGGCTGCCGGTTCCGACGAGGAGCGCTTCGGTCAGGGTTCCGACGACGGCGACGGCCATGCACGCCGGCAGGGCAGTGCGCCACTCGAACTTCTTTGGAAACAACAGGTCGAGCGCGGCGCCGGCGCAAAGCGCTATCACGAAAACTTCGAGGGGAGGATAGAACGGGCTCGGGCCGAGGGCGAAGACGCTTCCGCTGCTGTGCCAGTACCCCAGCAACAATCCAGTTGTTTCGAAGACCCAGTCGAATGCCGCGAGGAACAAAGCCATTTTCAGCATCGACGCCTGTCTTCTGGCGTCGGGCTTCAGCCGCGCTGAAAGCAGCCAAACCACCGCAACGGCGGTGAGTGCGAGAAAAATCCAGGGACTCATTGAAGCCAGCGCCATTGCAAAAACCTCAGCGGATGTAAGTCACTTTTTCCTTCTGCTCTGCCTGGGCCGGCGCGCCCGCGGCCGCCCGCGCGGCTTCGGCTTGCGCCTGCTTCTCTATTTTTTCGACGAGGTCCTGGGCCTTGCGCGCCTGCGCCTCCAAGCCCTTTGCATCGAATTTTTCCCCGAGCCTTTTGCCGACTAGTTCGAGCAACGCGGCCGCGCCGACTGCGTCGAAGCTCGTGCCAGGCGTTTCCACCAAGAGGCACGCTCCCTTCAGGCCGTACAAGGGCGCGAGCGCTGGAACGAGCCCGGCCATTCCAACTATCGGAACTATTGCCTCCGCCTTGCGGCAGCCGAGCTTTGCAAAAGAATCGAAGAACTGCTTGCTCGTGCTCGCGCAGAAAATCCTCGGCTTGTCGGGCCTGCGGTTGACTGCGTAGCCCGCCATCGCGATTACTTCCGACCCGCCGCTGGAGGCAAAGTGCTTCAACGCCTTTGCAGCCACTTCGTACTGGCCTTCTACGGTCAGGGGCTGGATGTCGCCCCGCAGCACGAGCAAGTCGCGTTTTTTCAACCGCTTGTGATAGAGCTTGAGCGTAAACGGCTTCAGGACCCCCGACGGCTCGGCAAGCACCTGGTTCGGAAAATGAGGCGAGTAGAGGGTTGCCACGTGCGCCGCGTCAAGGGACTTGACCAAGTGGTCCGCGGCCAGCTTGCTCACCAAACCAATTCCCGGAAGGCCCATCAACAGCACTGCGTCGCGCGCCTTGAAGCCGCGCCGCACCCGCAGCGCCGACTCGACGAACGAAGGCCCTGAATTTCTCGGAGTTGCTTGTTCACTCATTTTTGCTTCAACCCGAATTTTTGCGCGCGCCTGTACGCGGCGTACTTGTCGGCGAAAGAAAACCTCGGCGGGTGCGCGACGCGCGTCTGGCCGCCGCACCCGCATTTTTCTTTCATCGAGTACGCGCCGCAGGCAACGCATTTTTTCATCAACTGAGTCAAGACAAATCACTTTTTCTCGCGCTCGAAAGACGATTCCACCGACTTCGGAACGTTCTGCACAGCCTGCTCTATTTTCGCCATCGTCTTCCCGAGCGTCTTGGGGTCGGGCGCTTGCACGTCAACGTAGTAGACGGGCGCGCCGATGTAGCGCACGACGACGCTTACCTTGCCTGAGGAAAGTTTTTCTACGGCGGCCAAGACGGCCTTGACTTGCACGACGCCGTCTCCTGCGAACGACTTGAGTTTGAGGACACCGCGTTCGCCAACAAACTTTTCTTTGATCTCGGCCTTGGCGACTTCGCGCATTGCGTTCAGCCAAGCCGCGGGAACCTTGGCCTTCGGCTCTTCGCCTGCGGCCAGGGCCTCGAACGCCGAGTACAAGTCGCCGAATTCCTGCGCCAGCGCATCGCCGGCTTCCTTTTTCGCCTGCTGCGGCGTCTTGCCTGCTTTCGCCGCAACGCGTTCCAACAGCTTTTCCGCGCGCTTGCCTAGCTGGTAGCTCTCGAGCTTTCTTTTGCGGTCGGCTTCGCTGACTTTCTTCAGGCTGGCGTCGACCTGCCGCTTTTCCAAGTCGACCCGCGTTATCAGAACGACTATCTTCTGGCCTTCCTTGATGTGCTCGCGGATGTTCCTTACCCACCCGCTGCTGACTTCCGAAATGTGGAGAAAAGCGTCTACTCCGTATTCGTCGAGGGAAACGAAC
>JBFMEM010000129.1:0-2322 GCA_040753335.1 Microcaldota archaeon | reverse complement strand
AGAAGGAAGAGCACCCGGAATGACGGGAGAATTCGAGGCAGGCGACCGGCAAACCATTGAACTGCCCCGCGCTACTCGAGAAAACTCGGCTTCACTCGAAGTCATTGCAACAGACGAAGACGACCAAGCCCTCTCAGGCGCGACCGTAACGGTTTTGCTAGACGGACTGCTCGCACTACCCCCCGCGCAAACCGCGTTGCGACGCGCCCCGGCCCCGTCTCCCGGAGAAGAATTTGAAGCGGCGCCGCTGGAACCAAGCGCCTTTTTTCCAGTCCTTCCCCTTGGCTTGAGTTACGAACTGCGCGGAAAGTACCAGAAGGGAGTCGGAAGGGGCTTTGAGGCGCTGACCGACGACTTGCTCGCGCGGCTTCCGCTGCTGGTCAACACTGGTTTTCTCGACGTTTATGCAACCGACTTCGTGACAGGCAAGAACATTGCAGGCGCGCGGTTTGAGCTAAAAAGCGATTCGGCGGTCTTGAGCTCGTGCGACGGAAGCCCGTGCACGCTGGTCGCGAGAGCGTATTCAACCGGCAGCATTCACGCCACTGCAGGCGGCTATTTGCCGACAACTCGGCCGCTTAACCAAAAAGACGTTGTCGCCGGGGCCACTAAGACAATCAACGTCGTGCTGCTGCCTGCCGGCGCAGTCAATGCGACAATGATTCGATTCACGGGGCTGACTGACGAAAACGGAGACGCGGTGTACGACCTCGTTAGGGCCAACTACTCGTACTACGCCAACTTCATTATCGCCTCCAACAACGCCGCGCGAACGGGCTTGCACGCGCGCGTGGGAAGCGCTGCGGACGTAAAGTCCGACAAGGCGGGAATAATTGACTTCAGCCCGCCGGCAAACTACGAAATGGCAAAGTCAACTTCCTACCACTCTGGAGCAAGCTGTGAAAACGACTTGCGCAACTCCAACCCCGAAGGAGAATTATTCAAGTGGGTTGACTTGAGCTTCGAAGGAGCCGGAACGGCAAACATCGCCGTCCCCATTCAAGTAAAAGACACTGCGAAAAACGGCGACCAGCTCGCAATTCACTACCGCGGGTATTCCTTCATTGAAACCAGGGGCGGAACAAAAATATACTCCCGCGTTCCGGCAGACCGCAGCCTCGGCACGAACGAAAGCACTGCGAACAAGGCAAGCTGCTACGCCGAAACCAACTCGACTTCCTACGAAATAATCGTTCCCATCGCGGAAGAAAAGCCGCCAGAGGAAGAAATTCCGTTGCCTAAAGCCGAGTTCACGGTAAGCGACACGATCGTGTTGGACGAGCAAGGAAACCTCAAGTCCGCCCACGGCCTCGAGGAATACGCGCTGCAAATAGACCCCGTCTACCCCGCGGACGCAATGCCACTGAAACTAAAGTCAAAAATAGGGGGGTGCATAGTCCTCGTCTCCCAACTCACCGGAAACGCTTCGACAAGCAAGTGCTTCCGGTACGACCCGACGACCAACAACCTTGTTTTCGAATCCAAGGAAACCAATCCCCTCTGCCCGGTTGAAGTAAAGGCAAACAAGTTATACGAAGGCACGCGCGAATTCAAGTCCCAGCAAGGCGCTAGCATCAACTACCGCGTTGCCGGCTGCGACATCACGGCAGAACTCACGATTCCAATCACGGTAACCGCGCAGGAGGCGGAAAGCATTTACGCCGCGCCAGACGGAAACGAACTCGGCGACGGAGACGCGGCAAAGCCCCTTTACGTCGTAAACCAAAAACAACTCGGGTCAAGAGACATTACAGTCGACTACGCGCCCACTGAAGCAACTGAAACCAACCGCACCCTCGCCGAAAAACAAAGCCAAATAAGCTTATACGGCGGCAGCGCACACGCACTAGCCTTCAGAGGACCAGGAACACTGACCCTCTCCGACGGCGAGGAAACCATCAACGAAGTATACTACCAAGACACGCTCCGCGTAATGAAAGAAGGAATTGGAACAACCGGCTACCGCAAAACCTCATGCGACAACTACAAATGCTGCACACACGGCTGGTGCACACGAAAAGCCCTGAAAAGCGCGCTGAAAGACTTCACGGAAACAGCAAGCCAAACCGCCGCAAAAACCGCGTTCCGACGCGGCGGCGGCCAACCCTTTGCAACCCTATCGCCAGACAAAACATTTACGTTCGCAACAGTCGCACAAACCATTCAAGGCGCAGACTCACTACTAACAGAAAACAATTACACAATAGAACAAAGCGATTACGAAACCGGCGCCTGCACAAACGGCACGCCCGCAGTATTCGAGTTAAAAGCCAGTGGAACAAACGCAGACAACCTAACGTATTCTGCACAAGTACTGCCGTT
>JBFMEM010000128.1:0-2327 GCA_040753335.1 Microcaldota archaeon | reverse complement strand
CCCAAACTGATTTGTCTAAAAAACGCGCCGTCGTCATTGTAGTCGGCGCTGACGAAGTAAAAGAAATAGACGCCTGCCTGAAAAACATTGCCGACAATTTCTGCAAGACCCTCGGCATTCTAGTTGTTGCCGCAAGGAACTTCCGCTCAAGAAGCGAGTTGAAAGGCAATTATAACGACATCTTTGAAAACAACCTCAACCCTGGAATTGAGAAAGAACTTGAAAAAATGGCGGGCAAACTAGCCCCGGCTTGAGCCGCGCGCTTGTCGCGCAATGCATTAATTAATAGTGGTTCCCCTAACCTTCAAGCGGTTTTTGTCGGCTGCCTGATGTCAGGAATGAAAGCGGCTGGCGCGCGTTTTCCGGAACAAAAAAATGCGGCACGCAAGGTGAAATGCAATGAAAGGAAAAGTCAAGATGTTCAACACGGCCCGCGGCTTCGGCTTCATAACCGGCGACGACGGCAAAGACGTTTACGTCCACTCGACGGCAGTCGAAGGCGGAGCCCAGCTCGCGCCCGGCGACAGCGTGGAATACGAAGTCGAGGAAGCGCAACGCGGCCCCCGCGCCAAGAACGTCAAGAAAGTCTGAGAATTTTTTTTCTCCTTATTTTTTCTTTAAGCAATCCCGAGCGCCAGCCTTCCGCCGCGGTTTTTAATCATTCAAGCGCCTAAAAATAGTAGTCGATGCCGGGCTGGCGGAGCGGTTAATTCGCGCATTCCGCACACAGAGGCAAACCATTAAATATAACCTTTATTTTGGTTATAGTAACCACGATGGTGGTTATTTATGTCTGGACTGCTGTCTTTTTTGTCGTCGGACGCCAACGCGCGCAAGGTATTCGGGAAGAGAGAGTTAAAGATCATCGAAAAGCAGTTGATGGGCGTCGCATTAACGCAGTCGGAAAAAAACCGGCTCTCGCGGGACATCCGCAGGAAATTCGAGTTCGTTAAGAATGCCGCGAGGTACTCTGACGAATTTGGTTTGAAGAAAGGTGCGGCGGTTAGAGCGAGGATTACCGCGGCAATTGAAACAATCAAGGGAGACAAGTGGTTCGGCCGAGTCAAGAGAATCTGGCTATTCGGCTCGGCAGTCACGGGCGCGCGTACGCTTCGGTCCGACGTGGACTTGGCCGTTGAATTCGACAATGTAAGCAAGCGCGAGGCCACCGAATTCAGGGCAAGAATTCTGGGACGCTTGAGCGAAGGCGTGGACGTCCAAGTTTTCAGTGTCCTGCCGCAGAAGATAAAGAAGGAGATACTCAAGAAGGGAAGGAAGGAATATGAACGCGCGGATTAGAGACAAAATCACTGAAATAGAAGAGCACTTGACCGAACTCGAGGAAATTCTGCCGCGCGATTTTGAAGAATACTCGTCTAATTTCGAGAAGAAAGCCGCCTGCGAAAGATACTTTGAGAAAATAATTGAGGCCGTTGTTGACCTTGCTTTTCTCATAATAAAAGACGTTCACCTCAAGCCGCCAGAAGAAGACAAGCAAGCCTTCGACATCCTGACGGAGGCAAAAATAATTACGCCAGAACTTTCCGAGCGCCTCAAGAACGCGAAGGGAATGAGGAACATTATCGCGCACGACTACGGCAGCGTTGACGACGAACTCGTTTTCCACGCCGTAGCCAACGAACTGGAAAAGGATGTAAAGGAATTCGTTGCAAAAGCAAGGCGCGGTCTGCAAAAAAGCTGAAAACCGTTTTACTATTAAAGCACGATAGCGCAAAAAATCTGTTACAGTGCCGGGTTGGCGGAGCGGTTAACGCGCACGCCTTGAGCGGTTTAACCAAGACAGCGTGTGTCCGAAAGGACTCAGGAGTTCGAATCTCCTACCCGGCGCTGTTTTTTAACCACTGGAACCAAAACTAAATCGGTCCGCCATGAACGTGGAAAAAAATAAAGTGTTGCTGGCCGCTCTTGCAGTAGCAGTTGTTTTGGCGCTTGCAGTGGTCGGCCTTTCAATCAAGCAGGGCGTTGAAGAACCGCTGGGCGCGCCCGCACCAAAGGAAGCCGAAAAAATTGCTGGCGTGCTGCCTACTGCCGAAGCCACTGCAACACCCACTCCAACCCCGATTGCCACACCTTCACTTGCTGCAACCCCTGCCCCGACGGCGGCCGAAGAGGGCCTTCCTCCGTTCGTGCCGACGCCGCGGGTCGTTGGAAGCGCTGACCAAGTTTTTCCCGGGTCGTGGACAGGCCGGTTGGTCGGGGAAGCAAGTTTTCCCGGCGCGCAAGCCAGGGCCGGCGAGCTCACGCTTTCCGACGTCAGCCTGAAGGTATTCATCGAACCAGACCTGGGCTACCGGATTGACGTAGAG
>JBFMEM010000127.1:0-2341 GCA_040753335.1 Microcaldota archaeon | reverse complement strand
CGAACTTCGATAACACTAGGACGGTGAAACCGAATTTGTTTTCTGGTCGCGTGAAGGCGCCGTGTCCTGCTCTGTGGAAGTGGATGAAGATGTCGGGATAGCGCCTGCGCAGTGTTTGGACTGCGGTCCAGCCGGCCATTATTCCGTCTATTAGGAAGGCGTAGCTGCCTGGTTCGAAGCCGGCGTTTCGAATGATTTCGCAGCGTTTTATCATTGTGTCGAAGTCGGCTGCGGATACGTTGAATGAATGGATTTTCTTGCGGCCGGTTTTTTTCACGGCTTTGTCCATTGCTTGTTTTACGTGGGCAACCATTTTGTCGTAGGGGCAGAAGTCCTGGTCTGCTTGAGGCTCGTCGTTTTTGACGAAGTCGCCGCCGCCGACCCAAAAGTCGTAGCACACTTCCGCGTACTCCGCAGACGTCAGACCCATTTTGGGCTTGACTATTGTTCCGAGGATTGGGCGGTCGTGGACTTTCAAGTATTTCCGCATGTCGTCGAGCGTGTAACTGGGTCCGTCGTATTGCTCGAGCATTGCGGGCGGGAACCACACGTCCAAAAGCTTGAGGGCATTGACTTCCTTCATTCCCAACACGTTTCCTACGACGTACGTCAGAATGTTTTGGACGTTTCCGCGGCGGTCGAACAGCCGCCACGGGTAGGCAATCCAGACGAGGCCCCGCTTCAGGTCGGCTTGGTAGACTAAGGCATTCATTTGCCGTGAGAACGGCGTTTCTGTCTGAACCTTGAAGTTTGTGCCAGTCGACGACTCGGCGGCGACTTCCGCCGCCGCCTGCAGGATGTTGAGGTTCGCGCCTGGCTCTAAGTGGAAGACTGCGAGCATGTACTCGCCGTTCCGAGTGTCTTTCAACTCGAGGTTGACGTACGCCGCCTGGCGCGGGTTAAGTGTTTTGAGTAATTGTTTTATGTTAGCCAAGGAAAGCTCACCGCTAGGGGAGAGGATTGCCCCGAATATAAGATTTAGCGCGCGGCGAGTTTTATGTCCTGCGCGGTGACGGTTTTGCGTCCGGCGTGTTTGGCGAGTTGGACTGCTTTCTGCGAGATGTCGGTGGCCACTTCTTCCAGCACGTCGGCAAGCGCTTCTGCTGCGTCGGTGCTCACGCGTTCGGCGCCTGCTTTGCGAATGAGTCTTTCTACTGGAGCCAGTGGAATGTCGGTCATGCTTGCCCACCTCACTAAAATACTTGCTTGCGCAAGAAACTGGTTAGCGCAGGGAGTCGAACGCAGTGGTTTTATAAAAACCTTGCTACGCCCCCGCTGCATTAGTGGAAGTAGGGTTGGTTTGTTTGGGCGAATCGGGGGAAGCAGACGGCTTTTTCGAGGGACTGCCGTTGAAGAAAGGCGTTCTCGAGCCAAGGCCATACCAGCTTTCAGCTGCCAAAAACATTCTCGAAAAAGGCAATGCATTGGTTGTAATGCCTACGGCGCTTGGAAAGACTTTCGTCGCATTGCTTGTGATGGCGGGATTGCTGAAAAAAAATGCTTGCGCGAAGTTCTTGTTTTTGGCTCCGACGAAGCCTTTGGCGGCGCAGCAGGCGAAAAGAATTCAGTCAAGCCTCGAGCTCTCGGGAGAGGTTGCCTTACTTACCGGCGAAATGCCCGCCGAAGAAAGAAAGGGAGTCTACGAACGGGCGCAAGTGGTTTGCGCCACCCCGCAGTGCGCGGTCAATGATTTGAAAAAGCATGGCTTGGACTTGTCACAATATTCGTTTATTGCGTTCGACGAAGTTCATCGTATGACTGGCGACTACGCGTACGTCGCAATTGCGGAGGAAGCGAGGAAGGACGAGGGAATTCTTTTGCTTGGATTGACTGCGTCGCCTTCTTCCGAGAAAAAAAAGATTGAAGAAATGCGGGAATTGCTTGGAGTCAAGTGGGTTGAGTTGAAGGACGAGTCGGACGAGGAAGTCGCCGGCTTCGTGCAGGAAGTTGCTTTTGACACGTTGTTCGTGGACTTGCTGCCTGAAATGATTGAAGTCAGTAAAACCCTGCGTGCTTTGATTAACGAGAGCCTTGCTTCAATCAAGGGCTACGGATACGAGTTGAACATGCGCGAGCCCAACAAGCGCCAACTGCTTCTGTTGCAGGAGCAGTTGAGGCGCCGCATTCCTGCCAGCTACCGGGCGTTGAGCGAACTCGCTCGCGCAATGAACTTGGTTCACGCGCTGGACTTGCTTGAAGGACAAGGAGTCGCCGCGCTTCACTCGTTCCTCGACGGACTGGATAAGAGAAAAACGCCTTCCAAGGCAGTGATCCGCCTCGCGGCCGACGCACGCATTGCAGAATTGAAGGCAAAGTGCGGCAGCCTGCAAGCCGATGGCGT
>JBFMEM010000126.1:0-2375 GCA_040753335.1 Microcaldota archaeon | reverse complement strand
TGGAGACCTTCATCATAGCGAGCGCGTTGAGGAGGCATGGCGCAACCGAAGTAACCGCCGTGATTCCGCATTTTCCTTACGCCAGGCAGGAGCGCATTACCGCCGAACGCGGCCCGATCTCGGCCAAGCTCTTGGTGGACCTCTTACACACTGCGGGAGTCCATAACCTGCTGGCCGTGGACCTTCATGCCAAGGCAATAGCTGGGTTCACGGCCGAGAACTTCGAAAACATCTCAACCCTCGGCTTTACCTATCCCCACATAAGAAAAACGTTGGGAAAACGGATTTCGAACGCGGTTTTCGTCGCAACCGATGCCGGCAGCGCCGAGAGAACCAGGAAGATGGCGCGCGCATTCGGAACGTCGTACGGCTTGTTCGAGAAACACCGGCCCGCACCAAACGTTTCCGAAGTAACGTCTTACATCGGTCCGTCACTGGAAGGAAAAGACGTGGTGGTCATGGAGGACATGATTGACACCGGTGGAACGCTTGTGAGCACGGCGGAGAAAATGAAGACGGAAATGAAGGCGAGGAGCGTGACGGTGTACGCCACGCACGGAGTTTTTTCTCCCACTAAAAAAGGCCGCGTCAAGCAACGGGCTGAGGACAGGATAAACAACTCGCCGCACATAGACCGCGTCGTCGTAACCGACACGATTCCAGTAAAGCCGGAAGGCAAGATCGAAGTGACGCCGATCGCCGGGTTCTTGGCAAAAGTGCTGCTCACCCACCACAGGGGCGGTTCGATAAGCAGGTTAATGGACTTGAAAGAAGCAGCTTAATTCACTCGTTGAGCTTGACTTCAACCAGCTTCGAGCCCTCTTTCGTCATCGCAACGCCCACGAGCGTGTCGGCGTCTCTGTAAACGTTCTGGTTGTGGGAAACAACTAGGAACTGCGAGTCGCGGCTCAACTGCTTCAGTAATTGCGCGAGCTTGCGCGAGTTTTCGGCGTCCAGCGCAGCGTCCGCTTCGTCGAGAATGTAGATGGAGGACGGGTTGTGCGACTGGATTGCGAAAATAAACATTAGCGCAACAAGGGATTTTTCTCCGCCGCTCATGAGTTCCAGGTACTTGACTTCCTTTCCTTCAAGCTTCGCCTCTATTGTCAGGCCGCCTTCGAAGGGGTTTTCCTTGTTTTCCAAGTACAGGCTTCCGCTTCCATTGAACACCTGCGAGAACAGGCGCTTGAAGTTTTCGTTCACGAAGTTGAAGGTCTGCATGAAGGTGTTGATTTTCTTGCCCTCGATTTCGTTTATCAGTGAAATTACGGCTTCACGCTCGTCGAACAACTGTTTCACGCGCTGTTTTTGCAGGGCGAGGTCTTGAGCGCGCTGTCCGTATTCCTCGACTGCCCTGAGGTTGACCGCGCCTAGAGCGGAAATCTGTTCTTCCGCCTGTTTTGCCTTGGCCGCGAACCCGGGTTTTTGGTCCGGCGCCAACCTGTCGGCGTCCGGGACGATTACTTGCTCGTACTGGGCGTACTCGGCCTTGGCGTTGGCGAGGTTGGTTTCCACCCGGACTTTGTTTACGTTGAACTCGTTGTATTCCCTCTCGAATTTTTCTCTCTCGAACTCCAGCTTTCCTTTTTTGTTGCCGAGCTTGGCGACCTCGTTTTCCAGCGCCTCGCGCTCGTCGTAAAGCTCTTTCAACGCGCCGGTTATTGTCTTGAGCTCGGCTTGTTTTTCGCGGATTTCGCGGCCGCCGCGTTTTATTAATTCGTCCGCGCCTGCAATCGCCTTCCTGGCCTCTTCGTCTTCCTTCTGCGCCGCTTCCTCCTGGGACTTCAGGGACTTGAATTGCTTGTCGTAAACCGCGTGCTGCGTCTGGAGGGCGGCAAGCTGGTTCTGCAGCTCCGACAACTTGATTTTCAAGTCGCTCAAGTGCTTTTCTTTTTCCTTGATGGCCACTCCGTAGTTCTTTTCCTTCTCTAAGTCGATTTTCTCTTTTTGCTCGAGCGAGAAAATGTTTAGTTCCGACAGTTTCTTGATGAGCGCCGAGCGTTCCTCGTCTCCCCCGGCGCACTGTTTCTCGAGTTCCTTGACTTCCTTCCTTAGCTGGGAAATGGCCGCCGAGACGTTAGACTGTTTTGCCGCATTTCTTTTCTCTTCCTCTTCGACGTTCTTGGCCTCGATTTCAACGGCTTTGAGCTTGAGTTCGGCTTGCGCGTGCGCCTTGCGGCCGGCCGCGACTTTTTCGCGCAGGCCGTCGATTTCGTCCAACGCGGCTTTGCGGGCTTGCTCCGCGGCCTTGGCTTTCCTGTCCCATTCTTCGAGCTCGGCTTTTATCTTGAGGATGTTGATGCGTTCGGAAGCGCTGCCGCCCGTCAGCAGCCCGGATTGCTCGGCCAAGTCGCCTTCCATTGTCACGAAACGGA
>JBFMEM010000125.1:0-2526 GCA_040753335.1 Microcaldota archaeon | reverse complement strand
GTCCCTCCGAGATTTTCTTCATGCACGGCAGGTCCAAGTACTTTCCGGCGTGCGTCACGCGCGCCTGCTCGCGGGGAATGCGGGGCTCGACTTCCCTCGCTATTTCCGGCACGAACGGCGGCAGGGTCTTGAGCGATATTGCCGAAAGGTCGGAAACCCGGGCTTCAATGGCCTTCCTCAGCAGGCCCCCGAGCTCGGGACGGGAGAAGAACAGCCGTCCTTTCTCGAGGGGGGCGTAGAGCAAGCCGCTTCCCGACTTCAAGTAGTCAGAGAGCGAAACAACATACTCGCCGCCACTCACGTCAAGGGAGGGGAAAAAGTCTTTCGCAAGCGCGACGAAGTCTTGTTCGGCGTCCGCTTCCTCAACTCTTTCGAGCGCCTGCCGGGCAACCGCTGAAGCGTACTTGCGGGTCGCCGAAGGCCTGTCCGCCGCGGCCAAAACGATTCTGGCAAGCACGTAGTCGACCACCTTCTCCCGCGCAGTACGCTCCTTCGGCGGCCTCCTGCCCTGAAGGGCGTCGAGAAGACGTTCGGCCGCCGAGCGCAGGCGCTGGGGAGAAAGCTCTTCCTTTCCAACTGTTTTCAGCAGCTCCCTTGCCTTCGACGAAAAGGGATAGGCTGCGGCGAACTCGTCCACCCTGCTCCCACCGAAACAAGATTGGGGCAGGCAACTATTTTAAGTTGCGGCCGCCCAAAAGCGCTTTCATGGACTTCCTTAACGTCCTTGGAGAAAGGCGTTCCACGCGGGCTTTCTTGGGCAAGCCTCTGCCGGAAAAAGCGTTGCAAAAAATCTTGGAAGCCGCCAACTCCGCGCCCTCGGCCGGCAATCTACAGGCTTACTCGATTGCGGTAGTGCAGTCGGAGGACAAAAGGAAGGCGCTCGCGCAAGCCGCGCTGGGACAGCACTTCATTGCCCAAGCGCCGCTGGCGCTCGTGTTCCTCGCCGAACCCAGCCGCTCGGCCGTAAAGTACGGCCCGAGGGGCGCTAGGCTCTACTGCGTTCAGGACGCCACTCTCGCGGCGTCGTTCGCCTGGCTTGCGGCGGTTGCGCAGGGACTCGCGTGCGCTTGGGTGGGCGCGTTCGACGACGCGGCGGTGAAAAAATTGTTGGACGCGCCGGCGGAATCTATTCCAATCGCGGTAATGCCGGTGGGCTACGCAGCTGAAAAGCCGTTGCGGACTGGCAGGAGAAGGCTCGACGAACTGGTTTCGTTAGAAAAAACGAGCTAACGCACGACCCGAAGTTTTGGAACGCCGGCAAAGTGACGGTCAAAAGTCAGTACCGACGCGTCTTTCTTTAAAGCCGCCGAAGCAATGGCGCAGTCGGTAAAGCTAAGCGAATCACGCTTTTGGAAAAGATTCCACGCTTCCGCAAAACCCTGCGAGTCGGAATAAGCGAGCTCGAAACCAGATGATAACAGCCACTCGCCGAGCTTTCTTGCCTTAGCGCTGTTCGACCGCGCCAGAGAAAGGGTTACGCACTCACCAAAAACACAGTCTAATAGAAGCAATTTTCCAAACTCGCCCTTGGATGCCCTCCGCATGAATTCAACCGCCGCCTCGTGTTTTTCGTCAGAGGCGTTATGGAACGCAATTAGAACGCAGGTGTCTACAATGGCGCTCACGTTTTCGCCCCGTAAAGAATTTCGTCGACTCGGGAACTCAGGTTCCTGTTTTCAGGACCGTAGTCAACCGGCTTGAGGTCAAGCAAGCCCATCTTCCCTTTTTTCTGGCGGGCCGGCGCCTCGGCAAAGAGCTTCAACGCCTCGGTTATGGCACGCCCCATCCTCATGCCGCGCCGCGCAGCCTCTGCCTTGAACTCCCTGAAAACCTCGGTGTCAACTCCCCTGAAACAAACGACATCCATCCGAAAACACCAAGTATTACAAGTATTACTTGTATAAAAAGATTACTATTTTGTTCGGCGGAGGAACCGCTCCGCGTGGCTGAATGGAAGGGAAGAGGGGCCGCGCTATGCCTGTTCAACGCGGGGGGCGAGGTAGTACGCGAGCCTGGCCTGGCCGACTGCGTAAGTCACTTTGATGGGCGCGTCGTTCTTCAGCTCGACTACCGCGGTCTGGTCGTCCGGGCAGGCGCGGGTTATGTCGTCCAAGTACTCGAACGGAAACATTGCGCGCGACTTTGCAGAGGCCTTGACTTCCTCGACCGACTCTCCCCCTGCCTTGGTTTCGATGCGCAGGTCGCCGGAGTCGCCGTGCGCTTCCACGACTAGTTCGGCATCGTGCGCCTGCAGCACGACGTGCGAGGAAAGGAGTCCCGCGTCCTTCAGCATTTCCTTGAGCGCGCCGCCTCTTATCTTCACTGAAGCGTCGAAAGCAATCTTGGGCTCGCGCGGCGTGGAGGCGCTCAAGTCCATCAAAGGCATTTTGAAGCTCCTCGTGCTCTTGCCGGAAAAGTCGAGGACGAACTTGCTTGCCTTCTCGTCCAAGGAAATCGAGAGTTTTTCGTCCGAGCGCGCGCGGGCGAGTACCTTGCTCAAGTCGACCATGTTGACGCCGAGCGAAG
>JBFMEM010000124.1:0-2569 GCA_040753335.1 Microcaldota archaeon | reverse complement strand
TTGGCTTTTTACCTGTCCGGCGAACCCAGCCAAGCGCTCGCCAAAGCCAAGGAAATCGCGAAGCGGCTGCGGGAAAGAGGGTTCCACGCCGCCGCTGAAGCCGGCCCGACGCCAGGCCTTCACCTCTTTGCGCCGCCGGGCAATCCCGGCAGCAGGCACCAACACCAGTTGGCGGAAGCGATTTACGCCCACATGCAGGAACACGGCTTGAAGCCAGGCGACCACTGGTGGGTTTACCCCGAACACAATCCGACGATTCCCGGCAGCTGGGGCGCGAGGCAGTGGGAGCAAGTTGCTTTCCTTCGTAAAGTCAGTGAAAGAGAGGGGAGGAAGGAGTGAATCTTATGCCGAGAACAACGGGGTCGAAGTTGCTGGACTTGCTGCTGCAGAAGGGGGCGTCGCGGTTTGAAGTCGCTTCCTCGCACATTCTGGAGGACCACGGAATCGCCGCTTACTTCGATAACGCGGTCGGGATTCCGGCGCTCGCCTTTCAACTGCGGAAACAGGGATACCACGCAGTTGACTTAAGCACGTTGAGCAAGCCGCGGCTGGACGTCTTTTCCTTGGAAAAAGAGAGCGCGACCGGCTCCCAGCGCGAAATAGCGCGCGCGCTCTACGTCCACATGCAAGAAAAAGGAGTTAACCCGACGAAGCACGCGTGGCGGCACGAAAGTCACAACCCCACCGTAAAGGGAACTTGGGGCGCGAAAGAGTGGAAGAGAATCGAACGGCTGCGGAGGCGGGAGTAAAATGACGGTAGCCAAGCGTCCTTGGTGGAGGTTCTTCGTAATCCTTCCCGAAAGCAGGCCCGAACTCGAGAAAATCTTCAAGCTCAACCTGGCGGCAATGGTTGCAGTGGGAGCGGCGGCGGGAATTTTCTTGTCGCTCATGCTCTTGTCGCAGGACTTGAACACGACGCTCAAAACAGGGTTCTTGTTCATTGCGTGCGTGCTGTTGGTCCTGCCGCTGTTTGCAGACAACCTGCTGTCTTCAATCGAGTATGAGACGCGCAAGAAGTAACCCCCAATGTTTTTATACGCGGCCGAAACTATTCTTGCGGTGCCCGCCGTGTCAGCAATTCGCGAGAAAATAAGGAGAGACCCGCAAGTCAACGAGTTGCTGGAACGCATTGCGCGCGGCACCCTCGAAACCCGTTTCGTGCCGGGCGACTCCGCTTTCGACGCGGCGTGCGAAAAAATCTCGCGCTTGTGGCAGGTGTATTCCTATCCGCCGACGTGGCGCACTCTTTCTCCCTCCCTGCGCCAGGAAATCTCGGAACTCCGGCGCGCCGCAGTAATCGAACAACGCCTTTCGCGCGAGCAAATCGACCGCATAACCTCCCTCTTGGAATAGAGGGAAAAATTGGTTTGCAACGCTCGGGCAGTAACAAGATTTTTTCGCCGAGTGAAAAGGCGTTGAGCGGGAAAAAGTTACAAAAGATATTTAAACAACAAGCGTTTTGCAAGAGTGTCCGCGCGTTTTATGCGCGCGTTCAGGCAGTTGCGAGGATTTTTTTCCCGAAACCGGGCCTGCCGCGAAAGAAGGTGTTCTTTGTAGGAGGCCAGCGCAAGCGTTGGCCGGCGCGAGGGTGGTTGAAATGAATGTTGACGCGATGCAGAAGGAAATTGTTTCGCTGAAGAGCGAGGTGGCGCGGTTGCACGAGGAGAACAACGCGCTATTGTACGCGATTCGCGAGAAGAACGACCGCCTGCTTGCGTTGGGCAGGAAATCCTGATTCTAGGGCCAATCCGTTGCTTTTATTTACTTCTTTTTTCACTTTCTTTTCATGGACTTGAAGTGCGTCAAGTGCGGCGCGGTCTATCCCTTTGAAATCAACAGGTACAACTGCCCCAAGTGCAACGACATCAAGTTCTCTAACCTGTTTCTGACAAACGGCTGCAAGAACGAGGCGGGCGTGGAACTGCCTTACAGGAAAGCGTTCCCGAAGAACGTCGCGTCGGGCGGCACGCCATTGCGCAAGAGCCCTTTCCTCAGCGGCGTCTACGGCATAAAAAACCTCCTTGTGAAGGACGAGAGCTTCAACCCCTACGGCACGCACAAGGACCGCCGCAGCGAAGTGATAGTCAACGTCGCCCTCGAACAGGGCGTTGACAAGATTGTTTGCATGACCGCCGGCAACGCGGGCTACAGCCTCAGCCGCTACTGCTACGCGGCCGGAATCGATTACACGAGCCTCTTTTTCCCGCGCAACACTTCCGAAGCTAGGCGCAGGACGCTGCGCGAGTGGGGCCACGCGGTTGAAGTCGACGAGGAAAAGTGGGGAGGAATTCTCAAGTACCGCGACTTCATTCAAATCTGCGCCGAGTTCGACTTGTGGGAACGCGGCCTGCGTTGGAACAAGATTTGGAACGTCACCAACACCTACGAGCCCGCCAGCGTTATTGCCTACAAGCTGCTTGCGTACGAGCTGGCTGAAGCCAAGCCGGACTACATCGTCCTGCCTGTTGGAAGCGCGGACTTGCTGGTCGGCGTTTGGATGGGTTTGAAGGAATTGAAGCTGCGCTCCAAGCTCGTCGGCGCGGTTCCAAAGAATGGCAACGTCTTCCTT
>JBFMEM010000123.1:0-2624 GCA_040753335.1 Microcaldota archaeon | reverse complement strand
ATCCTGCCGGCGCTGGCCGAACGGCTTCCGACTCCGGACGAAATAATCGAGAAAATCGGAGAGTGCGCGGTCGAACAAAAGTACGACGGCCTCCGCTTGGCCGTTCATAAGTCGGGTGACCGGATAGAGATTTTTTCGCGGCGGCAGGAGAAGATGACGCACATGTTTCCCGACGTCGTGGACGCCGTGCGCAAACAGGTTTCGGCAAAGGAAGCGATTTTCGAAGGGGAAGCGGTTGCGTTCGACGAGAAAACAGGCGTCTTCCTTCCCTTTCAGGAAACGATTCAGAGAAAGCGCAAGCACGGCGTGGGGGAAAAGGCGAAAGAACTTCCGTTGAAGTTGTTCGCATTCGAACTCCTCTACAAAGACGGCAGGGACTTGACGCTGTTGCCGTACAAGGAGAGGCGCGAGGCCCTCGCGAGAGTGCTGAAGGGCGGGGGCGTCATCGAACTCGCCAAGACCGTCACAGCGCGCGACGCGGCGGCGCTCAAGAAATTTTTTGACGAATGCGTTTCGGCAGGCCTCGAAGGCATTGTCGCCAAGGACTTGAAGGCGCCTTACACCGCCGGCGCGAGGAAATTCGCTTGGATCAAGCTAAAGAAGTCTTACCAAACCGAGTTGGCGGACACCCTTGACTTGGTGATAGTCGGCTATTACTTAGGGAAGGGAAAACGCACGCAGTTCGGCTTCGGCGGATTGCTGGCCGCGGCTTACTCGCCGAAAGACCGCGTCTTTCGCACGGTGTGCAAGATTGGCACCGGTTTCTCGGAGAAGCAGATGCAGGAATTCAAGAAAATGCTTTCAGAGATAGAGGTTGCAAAAAAGCCGGACAACGTCGACTCCGTTCTCGTGCCAAGCAAGTGGGTGAAGCCAAAGCACGTCATCGTCGTCAAGGCGGACGAGATAACGAAGAGCCCCACTCACACGTGCTGCCGCAAGGAAGGACAGGGGCTGGCGCTTCGCTTTCCGAGGTTCATGGAACTGAGGACCGACAAGGCCGCCGAAGACGCGACGACCGAGGAAGAAGTAATGGAAATGTTTGAGATGCAGCGCCAGAAAAAAGCGTGAAAAACTATTTCTTGTTATCTTTTTCGTAAGTTTCGATGTCGCGGCGAACTAGTTCGCGGATGAAGTCCTGTATCGACGGAAATTTTCTTTTCGAAGTAGCGTATTCGGTCAGGTTCCAGTCGACGGGAACCGTGACCATGAATTGTTCTGAATCGCCAGGCATTACGAATTTCACCCACTGATTTTCGCGCCGAAATTTTTTGAAACGAAAATGCGGGCGCGGATTACATCCAATTAAACCAAAAACCCTATTTAAACCTGTTGGTTTCTATTTTTTTCAATTTTAAAAAACAAGAAAGTTTTTGGGCATCCTGAATTGTGGAAGTTAGCTTGTTAAAACAATTTTTTTCTGGGCAAACCTTTTTAAATAAACCGTGATTTACTTGAAATCAACTAAAATGTTTTTGTAAAAAGAGGCGATTTGGAATGGAGGACATAGTGAAATCAGCTATAGGCGGGCCGTCGAAAGCCCCTGCCGGAGACTTCGAGCAAATCAAGATCTGCGTCGTCGGATGCGGCGGCGCGGGAAACAACACGGTCAACCGCCTGCTCCGCCTGGGCGTAAAGGGAGCGGAGTTGATGGCAATCAACACCGACCGCCAGCACCTCTCGATGATGGGCGAGGGAATCAGGAAAATACTCATTGGAAAAAGCATTACGAAGGGACTCGGCGCAGGAGGCTTTCCGGAAGTCGGGGCAAAGTGCGCTGAAGTCGACCGCGGCGCCCTCGAGGAAGCGCTGTCCGGCGCCCACCTAGTCTTCCTGACTGCGGGAATGGGAGGCGGAACCGGAACCGGCTCTGCCCCAATCGTGGCACAGGTTGCGAAAGACCAGGGCGCGATAGTAGTCGCAATGGTCACCTACCCGTTCGCGCTTGAAAGGGCGCGCGTGCACAAGGCAGACGAAGGCATTCAGGCCCTGCGCCAGGTCGCGGACAGCGTGATAATCCTCGACAACAACCGGCTCGTGCAAATCGTTCCAAACCTTCCAATGAACCAAGCGTTCCTGGTTGCGGACGAAATCCTTGGAAAAGCCATTTCAGGACTGGTGTTCACGATTACCCAGCCGTCCCTCGTCAACATCGACTTCGCCGACGTCAGGGCAATAATGGGCCATGGCGACGTTGGCATGATTGCAGTCGGCTCGGGCAAGGGACCCAACAAAGTCGGCGAGGCAGTCGAGGGAGTCATGAAAAACCGGTTGCTTGACGTGGACTTCGAGGGCGCCAAGGGAGCCATAATCCACATTGCCGGCGGCAACGACCTGACTCTCGGAGACGCCATAAAAGCGGGCGAAATGATTACGGAGTGCATGGACCCGCAGGCAAGCGTCAAGTGGGGCGCCCGCTTGATTCCCGACTACGACGGCAAGCTCGAAATCTGCGCAATAGTGACCGGCGTAAAAAGCCCTCACATAATCGGCTACACCGCGCCGCGCAAGCAGCCCGAAAAGGAACTGGGCTACGACATTGAAATCGTCGGATAAAACCAAAATTACGTTGATTGCCCCCGCCCTTGGTTGTTTCGGCGGGCGAACAAAAACCCACCGGCGCGTTC
>JBFMEM010000122.1:0-2643 GCA_040753335.1 Microcaldota archaeon | reverse complement strand
AAAGATATTACGCTGAACCAAGACGACAAGCGGTGGATAAAAGTCAAAAACGGCGGCAACGCGCCGGTCGCCGACTTGCGCGTCGAAACCGAGGCCGACCCCGGTATGAGCGTCGTCGTCCAAAACCTCGTGCAAACAATTCCCGCCGGCGGCGAAACCAATTTTGCGGTTGACGTAAGCGCCGGCACGCCGGGAAGGTACTTCGCCAAAATCAGGGTTTCAGACGGCGGCTGCAATCCAAGGGAACTCACTATTTCTTTGACCAAGCGCTGAAGCCTCCTTTCCACGCGAGTTAAATAAGTTGCTTTTCCCTAAGAGTATCCGAGGATGCGGGAAATGGAGTGCGCGAATGCTGAAGCGTTTTCAAAACGCGGCGGTTTGTGCTTCGAGTCAACTGAGGAAATAGTCATTCCCCGCGACCCAATGCAGCACATAATAGGCCAGCCCGAGGCAATTCGAACCGCGAAAATAGCCGCCAAGCAAAGGCGGCATCTCTTGCTCGTCGGCCCGCCTGGAACCGGAAAAAGCTTGTTGGCGCAAGCCATTGCATTTCACTTGCCGAAGCCGATCCAGGAAATAAGCGTGCTCCACAACCCCGAAGCGCCCGAGAGGCCTTTCGTCGAAGTGCGCACTGCAGATAAAATCGCCGAAGAACAGCGGTTTGCGCGGGAAGGCAGGGGAAAAATAGTCGAGCCGTCGGAAGTGCCTTCATTCGTCGCCGAAAGACTCGGCTTCAGGTGCAGGCGCTGCGGCCGCTTGAGCCGCGCCGCCGAAGCATCGTGCCCCAATTGCGGCCTGGACAAGTACTCTTCGCTCCAATCGCCTTTCAGCGACTTGCTCGGAACGTGTTTGGACGAGCCGCGCCGGCAAGACCGCGTTCACACCACGCGGCGCACGGGCGACCGCGAGGAAGTAATGGTTTACGAGCGGCACGGCGAGAAAATCCGCGTGCTCGACCAGGCGACGCTCCAGCGCCTCGACGAACTCAAGCGCCGGCAGCCGCGCAGGATACTGGTGCCGCTCGACCGCAAGCCATTCGTTTCAGTGACCGGCGCAAGCGAAACCGAGGTGCTCGGGGACGTGCGGCACGACCCGTACGGCGGGCACTCGCAGGTCGGAACCCCGCCTTACATGCGCGTCGTGCCCGGCGCGGTGCACGAGGCGCACGAGGGAGTGCTGTTCATAGACGAGCTGAGCGCCCTGAACTACGTCCAGCGCCACCTACTGACCGCAATGCAAGAAAAAAAATATTCCATAGTCGGAAAGAATCCTCAGAGCGCCGGCGCCAGCGTGCGAGTTGAAGGCGTTCCGTGCGACTTCATTCTCGTCGCGGCGTCGAACATAAACGACTTACAGTACATTCTCCCCGCCCTTCGTTCGAGGATACTTGGCAACGGATACGAAGTCCTGCTCGAAACGAGCATGAAGGACTCGCCGCAAAACCGTGGGCTGCTGGCGCAGTTCATCGCCCAAGAAGTCCGCAAGGACGGCCGGATACCCCACGCGTCAGCCGCGGCAGTCGAGGCGATGGCGGAAGAAGCAAGCCGCCGCGCGAGAGTGTTGGACAACTGCAGCGGCTCGCTGACGCTGAGGCTCCGCGAACTGAGCGGAATACTGCGGCTTGCCGGCGACCTGGCGACAGGAGAGTCCGCGCCCTTGGTCGAGAGAAAACACGTCGAGGCGGCGGTTAAACGCGGCTGCAACATCGAACAACAACTAAAAGAAAAATACGGAAGCGTATGGAAGGCAAACGTTTCCGAGAGCGCGCTTAACCCGCAGCCGAGTCCAGCGAGCCAAAAGGAAATCACTTAGAGCGCCGAAATTCTTCGAGAAGCGTTTAAATACTCTCGGAAAGAAAAACACTATTGCCCAAGGTGCAAAAATGCCTTTGTTCGAAAAACCAGTTAAGGGAATTTCTTTTGCATACCGCCTGAGGCAAAGGCTTTCCGCGGGGGGGCCGACGCACCCCATAGAGAGAATAGGCGCAAAGGTTACGCCAGTTTCTGCTTATGAAGTCATTCCCGGCACCGCGTTGCTTTCACACGTTACGCGGCGCATGCGCTCCGGGTTGAGGAGCCGGCTCGAGCGAGCGGGACTGCCTGCCAAAGCCGCGGAACTTCTTTCATTCAGGCCAGGACAGCTCGTTCGGTATGAAAAAGGAGGCAAGCCGATATTCAGCAAGCCCGCGCTGCGCAGGGTAGTTTCTTTACTCAGGAGAGGGCAGGGGGCGTCGCGCGGCCAATTGCTTGCGCTCGTCGTGCGCAGGTAAAAAACTAAAAATAAGAAAAGCGGTTTTAGGCGCCTACTTCTTTTTCTTGTGAGCCGTAACCGCCTTGGCGATGAGCTGCTTGTGGTGCTCGCTTATCGTCTGCTCGTACTCCTCTATTGGCAGGATTATTTTGCCCGATTGGTAGACCATTATTGCAACCATGAGCACGCCCAGCCAGAACAAGAACACCGCTATGGGCCCCAGCAGAACTCCCAGCACGTCCTGGGTCGTGAAGCTTCCGCCCAACGCACTCGGGTTTGCGCCAATTGCCCAGCCAAAGAGCTGGGGAATCAACGCGGGGTTCAAGTAAGCGTAAGTCGCCTTCTGCACAGTAACGAAAATCTGGTAGGCCGCTTCGGCGACCATGAGAATCG
>JBFMEM010000121.1:0-2733 GCA_040753335.1 Microcaldota archaeon | reverse complement strand
GATTTCGACGAAAAAAGACGCGAAATAGTGCTCTACGCCGACCAGCTTGAAGTAATCCGCAGGACTTTCGCCCACTTTCTCCGCTTTCAAGACGAGCATCCTCCCCTGGTTCCTGAAATGCGCGAGGCCGCCAAACACGAGAAGGAAATGCTGCGCGCCGACAGGCGGATAAACCAGTTGCTGGCAAAGCTCAGGGCAAAGAACTACGCGGTGCCGGAAACGCCCATGAGCAGGGACCAGCTTGTCGCTCTGATGGACGAGATTGGGCATTCCCGCTGGCCTGAGCGAGGAAGCCAAGCTGGCCGCGCAAGTGAAGGAAGTCATGCAGAAACAAGAGCCGAGAAGCAGGCTGACCAGCCGCTACCTGGCGGCACTGCATGCTTTCCACGGCTCTGGCCAGCCGCCTACTTTCCATGGCTCTTTCATAGAAATGCCTTCGGTTCCAGAAGGCGCGCCGCGCTTCGACTCGCACACTCACCCGAGCTTCGAACACCCTTCCACTGCCGCGCCCTCAGAATCAGACGTAAGGCACGCCCTGATTGAAGGCATAAACTTGCGTCACCTCCCAGGATTCTTCGCTGGAGCAGTCATTGAAGTAAGAGCCGGTGGAAAGGCGTTCAACGTCTTAAACATGCCGATGCGCCCCATTCTGGAGCACTTGAGAAAAGGAAGGCACGTGGACGCTGAAACCGCCCGCGAAGCAGCTGGCCGCGCGGCGGAGGGAATAATAGGCTTCCGCTGCGAATTCGCCCCCCGCGGCCTTCTCGTGCGGCCCATCGTGACGCAGAGCGCTTTCGAGAAGGAAAAGGACGTCGTGCCCGCGGATTTAAAGCCGACTTTCCTGAAGCTGGACCGCGTCGCAATCGACTGAAGCGCGAAAGGTTTAAACAACTGCTCAACCAAATACAACGCGGTGGGATTTGCAGTGCCTAGTTTCTCTGAGCTTGCTGCCGAGCAGAAGGTCTTTCGCGACAAGGCGGTGCTGTCGCCCCACTTCGTGCCTTCCCAACTGCTGTACCGCGACGACGAAATACGGAAGGTGATGCAGGCAGTCGCCCCCGCTTTGCACAACTCCAAGGCAAGAAACCTGTTTGTCTACGGAAAGACGGGGAGCGGCAAAACCTGCGTCGCAAAGCACGTCCTGCAAAAACTCGAGGAGGAAAAGAACCTGCGCGCACGAGCGGTTTACTTGAACTGCAGGATATACGACTCGCGCTACAAAGTCCTCCAGAAGGTCATTTCATCCTTCAGCCCCGACAGCGCAAAAACAGGTTACTCGTTCGCCTTGCTTTACGAGCGTTTTCTCGACTGGATTGAAGGGCTTGGCGAAGACGGCGCCGACGGAAAGCACGTCATCCTCGTGCTCGACGAGGTCGACGTAGTCAAGGACTTGGACAACCTCATCTACACGCTGACGAGGGCTAACGACGACTTGAAGAAGGGAAGCGTTTCCGTAATAGGAATCTCGAACAAGGTGAACTTCAAGCAGCGGCTCGACGTGCGCAGCAAGTCGTCGCTCTGCGAAGAGGAGGCGGTGTTCCAGCCGTACGACGCCAACCAACTCAAGGGAATCCTTTCCCAGCGCCTGCCGTCGGCGTTCAACGACGGCGTAGTACAGCCTTCCGCGCTGAACCTCGCCGCTGCAATCGCGGCGGGCGACAACGGCGACGCCCGCTACGCCTTGGCTCTCCTCCTGCGCGCGGGCGAGGTCGCCGAAAAGAAGAAGCTCGACCACGTTTCCGACAAGGAGGTCGAGGACGCGAGAAAGGCGGCTGACGAAGACAAGGCCGCCGAGGTCGTTTCCTCCCTTCCAGAGCACCAGAAGCTCGTCCTATACGCCTTGGCGGTGGTGAGCGAGGACGTGCACTACAAGAAACTCGTCGAGGAAGAAGGCGAGAAGTACTATTTCTCCGGCGAGGTTTACGAGCGATACCGGGCGATGGCGAAGAAAATGGGGCAGGAACCCCGCACTTCCCGCTGGTACCGCGAGTACCTGCACGAGCTTGAAACCCTGGGCTTGATAAACAGCGTGGAAAGCGGAAAAGGAGTGCGCGGCCACGCCACGCTGCTCCGCCTCGCCTACGACGCGCCGAAGGTAAAGCGAATTCTCGAAAAAACGCTGGTGGGAGAGTAGCTTCCGGCGTCAATGATTGCGGGCCGGGCGGCCGCAACGTTTTTATTTTTGACTTTTAATCAAATACTTTGATTTTAATGCAAGATTCTCTGTTCATGCTTCTCGGTTCGGAAACGAGGGCAAAGTTGTTGGACGCGTTTTTTTCTGACGAGCGCAGGCGGTGGACGTTGAGCGCGTTGGCGGAGAAAACAGGCTGCGACGCCGGGGGAGTGCACAGGGAATTGTCCAACCTGCGTTCGGTCGGCATAATGGCCGTCGACACGTCGGGCAACTCCAAGTTGTACTGCTTGAACGCAAACCACCCGCTTTTCGGAGGGTTGAAAGAGCTGGTTAACCAGGCCAAGGCCGACGCCGGCGGCTATTTTCTCTTCGAGGAACTGCCCGTCATGTATCCCCTTTTCGTGAGCGCCGCGCTTGACGTGCGCAACATAAACGCCCTGCTTCCCGAAAGGGGGCTCAAAACGCGTTTCAGCCGCTCGCTGTTGGTTTACGAAAACGGCGGCGGCAGGATTTACTTCCTTGAAAAGGAATTCGAGCAACTGTCGCAGGAGATAGTCGGGAAACTGTTGGAAGACCCCGGTTTCGGAGAAAAAGATTCC
>JBFMEM010000120.1:0-2883 GCA_040753335.1 Microcaldota archaeon | reverse complement strand
ACAAGCAAGTGCTTCCGGTACGACCCGACGACCAACAACATCATATTCGAATCCAAGGAAACCAATCCCCTCTGCCCGGTTGAAGTAAAGGCAAACAAGTTATACGAAGGAAGCCGCGAGTACAAAGGCGGAGAACGCGACGCAACCATTACCTACCGCGTCGCAGGATGCGACATCACGGCAGAGCTAACTATTCCAATGAAGGTAACCGCACAAGAAGCAGACAGCGTCTTTGCAGCCCCCGACACCAACGAGTTAGGCGACGTAGCCGCGGCAAAGCCCCTTTACGTCTTAAACCAAACACAACTCGGGTCAAGAGACATTACAATAGACTACGCGCCAACCGAAGCAAGCGAAAACACTTCGGAAAAACAAAGCCAACTAAGCCTCTACGGCGGCAGCGCCCACGCCCTGGCATTCCGCGGCCCCGGAACGCTGACGCTATCGGACGGCGAGGAAACCCTTAACGAAGTCTACTACGAAGACACGCTGAAAGTAATGAAAGCAGGCGTTGGAACAACTGGCTACAGAAAAACCAGTTGCGCGGACTACAAGTGCTGTTCGCACGGCTGGTGCACGCGCAAGGCCTTGAAGCAAGCGCTGAAAGGCTTCCAAGAAAAAGCCACGCAAATCGCTGCAAAGACGGCGTTCAGGCGAGGCGGAGGCCAACCATTCGCAACGCTCTCGCAAGGCAAGCAATTCTCTTTCGCAACCGTTGCTCAAATGATTCAAGGAGTCGACTCGCTGTTGCCGGAATACAATTTCACTATAGACCAAGCCGATTACGAGCAGGGAAACTGCGTCAACGGAACTCCCGCGGTATTCGAGTTGAAGGCAAGCGGCTCCAACGCCGAAAACCTGTCTTACTCGGCGAAAGTCCTGCCGTTGTACAAGTTTGCTTACACTGACGCGCAGTGCGAAGAAGGCTTTGAAATGCAGAGCCAAGGCCCCTATGCCGGACTCGAGTACCAGCCGCTGTGCTCTTTCTTATACGGCGATGGAAACTGCGTTGCGCGAACGGACGAAAGCAATCCGTTGACGATGGACCAGACGAGTCACCTGAACCTCAAGGTGACGCTCTGCATTTTCCCGTCGTTCGAAGTAGTTTCCATGCCGTTGTGCCTCCTCCCCTGCACCATTGGGTGGATAATATACTCCGCGTGCCACACCACCTGCGCCGCCGAGGCAGCAAAAGCTACGGCGGCGTATGCTGCGGAGTACGAGAAGTGCATTTACGATGATCAAAAGTGCGAGCCAAGGACGCCGTCGGCCGGCGGCAGCGGCGAGTACAAGAAGCCGGATGACGACGGCAAGCAGTGGAAGTATCACAAGTACTTGTCGAACACGCTCGTGCCTAAAATAGCTGCGTTCCACATCGACCAAGACGTTCCGTACAACGAGTCGACGACTCAAGACGCTTTCGAGAAAATCGGGCACGCGTTTTCGAACATCGACTTCACCAACTTTGATTACGGGGAAGGAATGGCCACTTGCTTCAGCATAAACACCAACTGGCAGTGGCAGGTGCAAAACCTCGTGAACAACGTCGGCGGACAATCCGGCTTCAACTACGAAAACTGGCTCAACTCGCTGCTGCCAATCATCGCGGGGCACGGGTGCGCGTGCAGCGCGAAAAACATGTGGAAGGGACTGCCGGCTTACACGAGCAAAAGCAAGGACAACCCAAAGTGCTACGGCTTCGGAGACTTGGTCAGCATGCTGGGCGGCAGCAAGGAAGCGCGCGGCGTTCCGTGGAGCTTCTCGTTCGGAACAACCGGCAACGACGTGTTCCTGCGCTTTGACTTGGGAGTGAAGGGAAACTGCAAGATATCCCACCCCTTTGAAAAAGCGGGGTGGGGCTCGAGCGCGAAAGGACTCCTCAAGCAACTTGCGCTGCCACTAGGCATGTCGCTCATCACCTACCTCCTGACCGACCAAAAGGACTTCGCCATAACCATATCCGGCAATCCGCAGATGGGAACCGACGGCGAGCCATCCAACGCCAAGGAGGAAACCAAGAAACAAGTTTCCTCCGAATGCGCGGAAGCCGGGTGCGACAAGGAAGGAGACACGGAAGTGACCGACGAAAAAATCGACGCCAAAACAGGGGAACTCGAAGCAGCTGGCTGCACTGCAGGGGAATGCCCGGAATCCACGCTGGACGGAGCCGCGGTAGAAGAAACTCCTGCGCCGGAGGCTGAAACGACGACTGAAGAAATCGGAGGCTGCGCCAGCGACGCCGAGTGCGGAGCCGGCCAACGGTGCGTAGGCGGCCAGTGCATATCCCCGGCGCTTGGCTAGCGCGCGCTTGCCGACAAACCGTTTCTGCCCCTTTTTTATTGCCTTCCGCCCTCTGTTTTAAAGGGTTGAAGGAATGGAACAGCAAGCGCTGGCAGGCCTGGACAAGAAGAAAATCGCTTTGATCGCAGGCGTCGCGGCAATAGCAGTAATCGCGGTCGCCTACTTCGTCTTCCTGAAGCCGCCTGAAGAAGCCGCGGCGTTCACCGTGACGGTAATCGGCGCCGAAGGAGAGAGAGTCTCCGGCGCGACAGTGGAAGTGTTCGACGGAGCGGAACTCCTTGCAACCGCGACTACGGCAAACGGGAAAGTCGAGCTCCCCGAACTGCCGAAAAAACTTCTTTCAATCAGAGTCACGACGCCGGACGGCAAGCGAACAAGCCGCCTAGTCGACTTGAGCAGAAGCAAGGGACTGCGCATAGACTTTTCGCAAGCCGCCGTAAACGAAACCGAAGCCGTCCAGGAAGGCATGCAGCTCGAAGTCAAAGACTCCCAAACCAAGCAAGGCATTGCGAACGCGAAAGTAGTCTACCAATTCGAGCGAAACACCGAAACAACGACGACGAACGCCGCAGGAAGAGCTAC
>JBFMEM010000119.1:0-2889 GCA_040753335.1 Microcaldota archaeon | reverse complement strand
GTCGTCTTCGGTCGGCGTAATCAGCAACGCGGTTTCGTTTGTCCACTCGCCTGGCGCGAGCGCAACGGCGGCCGCGTTTAGCGCAGTGAAGTTCGGGCAGTCGAGCGAAAGCAGGGCGACGTCGGCCGAGTCTCCCGCGTTTGCTACTATGAAAGAAGCGTTGGTGGCAGTTTCGGCGCGCGCTTCAATCAAGCCGGGAACGAGCAGCTGGAGTCCGGCGCAGCGCGCGATTGTCGCAACTCCCTGGACTTCTTGGGAACGCGAGTTGCTTTCGACTACCACGCGGTAGGGCATTTGGCCTGCCTCGTAGTCGTCGGGAACAAAGAAGTGCAACAGCGCTTCCGCGTATTCTCCCGGCGGTATGACGAAATCGTCTTGCGACAGAGTCGAGTTGAGGAAGGCGTAGGCGCTTACGTGAACGCGCTCGACTTCGGAGCCGGCGTTGCGCATTATAATTTGGTAGACGTTGTCGTCGCCGATGCACGCGACTCTGCTGGGCCGCGAGGAAAAGACTTGCACGTCGACATAGCTGCAGCGCTTGACGAAAACGAATCCGTTTGTTTCAACCGCGTTGTCGTAAACGTCTTCCGCCGACAGCACGAAGGCGTGGTCTCCGGCTGCCGCGTCGCACGCTATGCTCGCGCGCAGTTCAAAAGTCCTCGAGGAATGCGCTGGAATGGCAAGGGTTGCGAGGGTCGCCGAGCTGAACAACGGCTGTTCGAGGGCGTTCACTGAAATAGTATAGTGCTTTAAAGCGGGGGCATCGTTTTGCAGGCGGATTTGAAAGGCGAAGGGCTCGCACGAGCAAGCCCACTTCGGGTTTTGGTTGACGAATTCAATCGAATCGGCGTGCGCGAGTGGAAGCAGGGCTAGCGCGATAAAGAAAACAAGGAATGCAGTCAGCCTGCCTTTCATTTCAGCGCCTTTACTGCCTCAGCGTCTTGGCGAGTTCGCCTGGCCTGTAGTCGACCAGCTCGTTCTTGAGTTCCTGCGTCTTGGCGTAAATCGCTATTGCGACTATCACCAACACCGCGAGGGCGAGCATGAGGATGTTGTCGGTGTTGCCGAGCGTGAACAAGCCGGTTACTCCCGCTGCCTGGCGCGCTTTTTCGGCCGGAATGGTGACCGGAATGGATTGGCTGCGGCCGTCCGCGTTGCTCAGGCGAACGGTTATCGCGTGGTCCGCGAGTTCCGCGCCAGTCGTGTGCAGCACTGCGGTGAAGTTCTTGGTCTCGCTGTAGTTGAGCGTCGCCTGCGCGGGCTGGATTTCGTAAGTCCATCCCTCCGGAACGTCGGCGAGGCTGAGCGTCAAGTTGGCTGCCTCGAGTTCATTGTTGGTAACCGAGATGACGAACGCCGCGACCAGCTCGTCCGTGGCTTTCTGGAACTCGACTTCGCTTACGTTGACAGTGAAGTTCAGCGCGTCCGAACGCGGCGTTCCCGTGACGGTAACGCGGAGCGTTTCCTCCTTTACCAAGTAGTCGAACGTAGGGTCGTAGTCCTGCGAGTAGACCTGAATCGGCACCATGTACTCTCCTTCGGGAGTGTCTTCGCTTGGCGCGACGAGAATCTCGACGAGAGAGTCCTCGCGCGGGTGCAGCTGCACTTCGTTGGGCGAAACGGTTACCGAGTTGAACGGCGGCGTTACCGTGACTGCGTACGAGTCGGTTGCGCTTCCGGTGTTGTGCACCTGCAAGAGCACGGCGGTAGTCTGGCCTTTTTGGACAGTCACGTGCGGCCTTCCGAGCTGCACGAAGGCGTCGAAGGTTCCCTGCACTTGGAAGCACAGGTCCTGTTGCAAGAACATCTTTCCGTCCTTTGTTATGGTTAGTGTTGCGTGGTTTTCGCGGCCTTCTCCGAGCTCGTCCGGCCTTATTGTCACGTAGACGGCGCGCTCGGTTCCGCTTTGGAAGTTGTATATCTCGCTTTGGGTGATTGAGATCGGCATTCCGGCGCCGGTTACTTCCACGTGGTAGTCTCCCGTTTGGCCGGAGTTGCTCAGCGTAATCGCCTGGTATATTGCCGCGTTGCCTGCCTGCAGCGTGCGGCAGCCAGTGAAGTCGCTCGCGATTCCGTCGGTGCGCAGCACGCTCACGCGCAGGGAGGCGTTGGCGTCGTTGGAAGCGCTTGAAGCCCGCACGGTGAAGTCGTGCTGGCCGGTTGCGTCGCTTGGAACGTCAACGCAGTACTGGACGCCGCGCGATTCCTGGGAAGCGAGCAGCATTCTTTCGATGTCGAACGAGGAAGAGTAGTCTCCGGTTGCGCTGAGTTGCACGCGGGCTTCGCTTGGGCCGCGGTTGCGCACCGTCAAGTCATAACAGACTTTCGTGCCCGGGATGGCGTTCTTGGCGTCGTCGTTGGCAGTCAAACTGATGCCTGCGTTCAGGCACAATGGAAGGATTACGTTCGCGGTGCAGCTTCCGGAGTTTATGTTGACGCTGGCGGCAGTTGCTCCAGCGAGGTCGGAATCGTGCGAAATGGTTCCAGTGATTACGCGGCTTTCGAACGGCCCGAGGACGACGTAAGCCGGGCCGCTGACTGCGTAAGGCGAGCTGTAGGAAACGCTTGCGTTCTGGCTCTGGCCGTTCGTGTTGCTGACCTTTATTTGGAAGGCCTGGGTTGTTCCGGCCGGACAGCTCTGCTCTGAAACGAGTTCGGCCTTGATGTCGCAGTAAGGCGTGCTCTTGCGCAGGCACATGCTGGCGACGCTGATTTCTCCAGCCGAAACAGTTGAAGAAACGTATGCCGGGTTGTAGCCGGCTGCGCTGGCCTGCAGGCTGTAGCTGGCAGGCGCGAGGTTGATGAAGCGCGCTTCGCCGTAGGCGTCCGTGTAACGCGTGGAACTGTTTTGAATCAAGCGAACTGAAGCGCTTTGAATAGCTGCTCCGG
>JBFMEM010000118.1:0-2893 GCA_040753335.1 Microcaldota archaeon | reverse complement strand
GAGTGCACGTAAGCCTTGGCGTAAAAGTCCCGCGCGGCGTCGTCCGGAATCACGAGCGGAGCCCCCAAGTCAACCGCGGGCGGCTTCGCCTTCTCCATGACGTGCCGAGCGAATTTTTCGCCGGGTCTTCCGTAGAATTTCTTCAAAGGGGCTTCGATTGCCATGCGAAAGTAACCATAGTTGCAAAAGCTTTTTAAGAGTGCTTCCGCTAAGTAACTCGAAAAAACGCTTATCGCAAGGGTGATTGGAAATGGGAGTACTCACTGGACTCGGGAAAGCACTTGGAATCTCTAGGGAAATGAGTTTGGACGACTTCATGACCGCAACCGAGGCCGAGGAAGTCGACGTAATGCACCAGGCGGCGGACTTTTACGTAAAGCCTGTTGCGCTGCAAATGGATTCCGACGTAAAGCTCGTCGAGGAAGAGCTGAAGCAGAAGAACATCGTGCTCCTGAACATTTCGCCGATGGCTCGCAACGCGCCCAAGCTCAAGACCGCAGTCAACGACTTGAAGGCCTTCGTGCACGGCATAAACGGCGACATCGCGAGAATCGACGAAGACAAGATTCTCCTCACGCCCCAGAACGTCAAGATAGTCAAGCACAGGAAGCACTAGAAGGCAACCCTCTTTCACTCTATTCTTAGCTCGTAGTCCGTGCCCGCGTACTTCAGCAAGTGCGACAGCAGCAGGCTCACTTCATGCGGATAGCGCATGCTCGGCGGCATGAGCGCAGGCACGCCCGCGATTGTCCTGCCGCTTTCGGCGTAGGCCGTCAGCGCGTTTGGCCACCACCTCGCCTGCTTGATGAACGGGATAAAGTCCTTGCGCAGCAGGTAAGGCGGTTCTACGAACGCCTCCCTCCCGAACACGTTCCTCGTTCTCTTGATGCGCCTGACGCGGCCGTCGCTCAATTCCGCCACCATTGGATTGCGTTTGGTGGAGAAAGGAAAGAGCGAAACGACGGCGTTCGCGTTGCCGGCGGCCTGTTCCATTGCCTTCAAGTGCGAGGCAAGGGGAGGCGCGTGGCCGTAGAGGAAGAAAAACCGCTCTTCCAGGAGGTAGTCGAAGTGCTCCAGCATGAGGGCGGTCGTCGGCCAGCCCGCGTCCTGCACTACGCGCACGCGGCGCTTGCCGCGGAACAAGCGGCTTACCTCGGTGTAGTTTTTGTCGCCGTCGACCGACAGAATTATTTCCTTCAGGCCAGCCTTCAACAGCGCTTCGACAGTGAACGCAATTATGGGCTTGCCTTCAATGAGGATGAGGTTCTTGTTGCCGTAGTGCGCCGCAAGCGGCCCCATTCTAAAGCCCTTTCCGCCGGCGGCGACAATGGCCTGGCGCACGAGTGCCATGCGGGCATTAGGGCGGGCAAACATTAAAAACGATCCACGGCCTCTTCTCTCAAAGGGAGAACAAGGCATGCTTTTGGACGCGCCCACGTTCGAGCTCACGCTGACGCCCGAAATGGCGTTGGGAATAGTGCAGAAGAGCGTGAACTCGAAGGGCTGGAAGAAGTACGACGTTTCCGACATCAAGCTCGTCTACACCCCGTTCTACGTCTTCAGCTTCGACATTTCCGCGGGGGAGCAAAACCCGTCGGGCAAGGCCGCGTTGAACGCCTACTCGGGGGAACTCAGCGACTTCGTTCCAGTGCTGATGGAACGGCCGCTCAAGAAAAGCCGGAACACCGCCGAAAAATTCGAGGCCGAAGTCGAGGCAACCGCTGTCTCGCAACAGGAAGCAAAGACAGTTGCGCAAGCCAAGGTAGCCACTCAAGTGGGCGTGCAGAAAGACGCGGTAACCATTTCCGCGGTCAACAAGGTTTACATCCCGTTTTTCAGGGTGTGGGTGGACGTCGCGGAAGACACTTACAAGATAGACGTCGACGCGTCGCTCGGCGCGCCCTTGGGCGCGGAAGCCATTCCAGGCCGCCAAAAAGGCTGGAGCGAGGCGACTTCCGAAACGCTGGAGAAAATGAAGACGCCCGGCGGCTGGGTGGAACTCGGCGGCAAGACCGTCGGCGAGGCGGGGAAAGCGGTTTCCGGAAAAGGGGAAAAAGGCGGTCCCCTCGCCAACAAAGGCGTGCAGACCATAGTGCTCCTCGCGATAATCGGGGGCCTCGCTTACTTCGTGCTCTTGGGCGGCCCCGCTGGAAAAACCTCTTGCGCGGCCAGCCCCATGTACTCCAAAAAACCCGGGCTGCTCGAAGCAGGGGGCGTAGTGCCACAGTCAATAGGCGGCGGTTACTATGAAGTGCGCGGCACCTGTTCCTTCACGAATCCCTCCAACGAAGAGGAGTTCAAGTGCGCGCGCGTCACGCTCTTGGCCGACGGAAGGCCGACGAGCAAGTACGTCATAGTGCAGACCCAGCGGCCGATTCCGGCGCAGACCACGACGGCCGTGACGAAGGAATTCGTGTTGAACTGGACGGACGTAGACGCAACTAATTTCGACTTGAAGTTCGACGAGTGCTAGCAGCGCAAGCGAATCTTATTCTCGACAGTCCGGCGAACAGTGCCTGTGCCTCGGCGTCGGCCAACTCGCTTCTCTCGAGCGCCCTCCTGAACGCAGTCGCGACCTTGCGCTCGTCGTAAACCCTCCTGCCCGCGGCCGCCTTGTTTGCGGCCGCCAGCGCCTCGCCGAACATCTGCTCCAGGCGCTTGAGCTTGCGGCCAGCGGCGGTTTCGAAAAAAACCTTTCCGTCTTCCTGCGAAGAATAAAGTTCATACAACAACACGGCCACGGCGTGCGACAAGTTGAGAACCGGCTGGCCGGCCGAGGAAGGAATTGTCGCAATCAAGTCGCACGCGCAAATGTCCTCTTCCTTTAAGCCCGTTCCCTCGCTTCCGAAAACCAGCGCGACTTTTCCGCGGCCCCTTATTTTTTTTGCTAGCC
>JBFMEM010000117.1:0-2895 GCA_040753335.1 Microcaldota archaeon | reverse complement strand
CGTAACGAGCAAGAGCATTTGACGCGCTTCCCGGCAGGCCGTCGCGAGCACGGCCTGCGTGCGCGTCCGCGTGTGGACGTCCAGCGAACCCAGCGGCTCGTCGAGAAGCAGAAGGTCGGGCTGCGTTGCAAGTGCTCGCGCGAGCGCAACGCGCTGTGCCATTCCGCCAGACAACTGGGCAGGATAATGGTTTTCAAACCCGGCGAGGCCAACGGCCCGCAGGTGCTCGAGTGCCAGCGCGCGTCTCTTGCCGGCCTCGACTTCAAGCAGCTTCAAACCGAACTCGACGTTCGCCTGCGCCGTGAGCCACGGAAACACGCAGTTGTTCTGGTGCACCATGCCAACTGCGGGAGTCGGGCGGACGACGCGCTCGCCGTTCAACAGCACTTCCCCTGCCGAAGGCGGTAGCAGGCCGCTTATTATGCGCAGCAGAGTGCTTTTGCCGCAGCCCGACGGCCCCAGTACCGCAACGGCTTCCGCTTGCCTTACGCCGAAACCGACTCCATCTAAGGCGTGAACGGCGCCAGTGCCGTTTGCGAAGTACTTTGAAAGCCCGTTTACTTCAAGCATTTGCACTTTCCTCAACTCTTTTTGCCCACGGAAACAGCGCTGACGACGCGCGTTTGAGGCTCCAGTCAGTCGCCAACCCGATTACGCCGACGACGGCAAGCGCCGCAATCACTTCAGGAGTGTGCAGAAAGCGCTGAAGGTTGATTACGCGGTAGCCTATGCCGCTGGTTAAGCCAATCATTTCAACTATGGTTACGTAAGTCCAGGTGTTGCCGAACGCGACGCGCAAGCCGTCGAACACCGCGGGGCCCGCCGCCGGCAGGAAAACCAGCGTCAGCAAGCGGCCTCGCGACGCGCCGAGCGTAAGCGCGGCGTCCGCGTACTCTTTTGGAACGCGCGAAACGGCGTCGGCAACCAGCACGACGACTACGAGGAACGTGACGAAGAAAATGAACGCGATTGCGCCGACTTCGCCGACTCCGAACCACAAGACGAAGAGCGGAACGAGCGCTGCCGCCGGAATGTAGCGCAGGAAGTCAACAAGCGGCGACAAGAACGCAGCTGCCTTATGATTACAGCCCGCAAGCAAGCCAAACGGCAGGGCGACTGCTACGGCCAATGCAAAGCCGGCCGTCATGCGCAGTATGCTCGCGACCACGTCTGAGGCAAAGCCGCCGGCAAAAAGCGAAAACAGGGCGGCAGCCGTCTTTTCCGGGGCAGGCAGGAACAAGCTGCCCACCACTCCCGAAAGCGCCTTCCATACCACAAGCGCGGCTGCGAAGGCAGTCAGTGCACAGAGCGCGCGCTGTTCGCGCGGGAGGCGAGCCATGGAAAAAACCTTTTCAGCCGTAGAGCTCCGCCATTGCCTGCTGTTCGATGAACTCGGCGGCAGAAGGCTGGGCGTCTATTATGTCCTCGGCTTTCCACCAGCGCGAGATTTTGTCAAACAGCTCGTGCGCTGGCGCCCTGGCGCCAGGAGCGCCGAAGAACTGCCGTTGTTCCTCGTAGGAAGGCAGTCTGTTGCCGGCAATTGTTGCCTTGACGTCTTCGACTGTCAAGCCCATGTTTCGCGCGATTATCTCGCTCGCCTCGTCAGGGTGTTCCTTGAAGTAATCCATTGCGGCAAACAATCCCCTCATCAAGGCCTTTACCGCGCCGGGCCTTTGCGCCAGCGCTTCGGCCCGCACTGGAATAACGTCTTGAATCACTCCACTCGAGTTCGCACTCGTCCACACTACGTGGCCAGCGTTTGCCTCAACCGCCTTTGAAAGCCACGGCTCCCACGTCGCAGCCACGTCAAGGCCGCCTGCAACGAACGCCGCTCCCGCGTCCGCGCCGCTCATTGAAACAAAGTCAACGTCATCTACGGACAGGCCGTTGCGTTCTAGGGCGTCCCGGAGAAGGGCGTAGCTCGCAAAACCCTTTTCCGCAGCGACCCTTTTTCCAACGAAGTCCCTTACCGAAGCAATGTCGTTCTTGGCGAGTATGCCGTCGGCGCCAGCGCTTTCATCCAGTTGAATGACTGCCTTGCCGCCCATTCCATGCGCGCTGGCATGCGCGGCCGTTATCACCCACTCGTCGAGAGTTGTTGCATAGCCGTCAATCTGGCCCGCCAGGAACGCGGTGCGCCGCGCGTCGGTGCTCGCGATTATTGGAATTTCAACGTCCACTCCTTCGAAAAAGCCCTTCTCCTTTGCGACAAAAAGCAGGCCGTCCGGCGCCCAGTCTGCAGTAGAGGCGATTACGAGGCGCTCCGGCTTTCCAGCTGCAAAAGCGCCGGTGCCTCCCTTTGAAAACAAAAGGGCGGCCGCGACTACTAGCACAACAAGCAGCGCAACCAAAACAACTACTTTCTTCATTGTTACTCCCTCCGAGTTAATACTTACTCCTTATTTGGAGCCCTTCGTTTTTCTTGGTTCGTAGTAGTAAAACTTACACTTTTAAACAAGGAAAAGCAGTATCTAACCAGCATGTTCGAGGAGGAGCTTGTAGAGCTTGGGCTCTCGGCCAACGAAGCGCGGGTCTACGTGGCGTTGCTGCGCGCGGGCAGTAGCCCGCCGGCCGCGATAGCGAAGCGGACGGGCACGCACCGGGTCTACGTCTACGACCTGCTTGAAAAAATGGTTGAAGCCGGAACCGCGAGCGTGACAACCGAAGAGGGAAAACGCGTCTATACCGCGGCGCCGCCCCAGCGGTTGCTGGAGCTGTTCAGGATGAGGCTCGACCGCCTCGAGGGAATAGTGCCGCAGCTGCAGCGTCTTGCCGAAGCGGAAACAGGCGAAACGCGTGCGGAAGTGCTGAGGGGCCGCGGCATACTTCGCAGCATACTGAAGGACGTGCTCGCCACCCTGAGCCGCGGCGGCGAGTTCCTCGGCATGGGCCTGG
>JBFMEM010000116.1:0-2932 GCA_040753335.1 Microcaldota archaeon | reverse complement strand
ATGCCGCTGGCAATGCCGTGGTGGAAAGTAAAAATAGTTTCAGGAACGCCTGCGCCAAAGCGGGTAAGCAGGGCTTCGTGAAACTGGCGGCCGTTGAAGCTGCAGTAAGTAAGAGAAAGTTTTCCCGACCAGCGGCGCGTCCATTCGTCGGTCGGCGTTGCTTTAAGCGAGTCCGTCATGTTATTATTCTGTGGTTTTGAGAGATTAATGATTACCTCCCCCGTGGGAGGGAGTAAAACTATGAAAGTAGCCGAGGTTCTTGAGCGTTCGGGGCTAAGCCGCGGCGAAGCAAGGGTTTACGCCGCGTTGTTGCAGCTAGGTTCGTCGACAACTGGACCCATTGCTGCCGACGCAGGGGTGTCGAGCGGCAAGATCTACTTTATTCTCGACCGCCTGATGAAAAAAGGCCTCGTCGCCCATGTCATAAAAAACAAGACGAAATACTACTCGGCTGCAGACCCATCGCTTTTGCTGGGTTTTTTGCGCGATAAAGAAAGGGCTATAAAAGAGGCTGAGAAGAGACTGCGCGGCTTCATTCCGCAGCTGCGCGCGCTGCGGCGCACGGCGCCTTACAACGTGCAAATGTTCTTCGGATTGGAAGGAATTCGCAGCGCATCTGAACAGGCCCTGCGGGAACTAGGCGCTGGAGACGAAGTCCTTGCATTGGGCGTGAGAGAAGAAAAAGGAGAAGAATTCAATCGGCTTTGGATGAAATGGCACCGCAAAAGAATCAAAAAGAAGCTGCACTGCCGGCTTGTGTTTACAGACTGCGGCCGCCTCTATACGCTGCACAAAAAAATGCCTTTCACTCAGGTGCGCCAGCTTTCTGGCGTCTACCCCGCCACAATAGACATCATGGGCGATAACGTATTACTGCTCACCTATGACCGCAATCCGGCGTGCGTTCTCGTGTCCAACCGCGAAGTAGCCGAGTCCTTCAGGCAGTTCTTTGACAGCCTGTGGAGGATGGCGGAGTAAGTCGTTCATAAAAACTGCTTTAACGACGTTCGAGCCTGCGTTCGAGGGCGGGCAGGCGTAGCCTGACTCCGTATTCCGGCCGCCAGACCCATGCTTCGTCGTGCTTGACGCCGTCTATTTCGTAGGTTCTTTTCTCTTTTCTGAAGCCGAGTTCGCGCGCGGCGTCATCGTAAGCTTTCGCTAGGCGCTGCGGGTAGCTGCCGTAGAGTTCTGCAACGTGTTCCTTTGTGGGCACGATTATTTCGCGGTCGGCGTAAATGTGTTGAAGCGCGGCCAGCTGGAGTTTGTCCACGTGCCGGTAGGCGCGTCTCCACTTTTGGTGAAGCGATTTCGGAAGCTTCATTATCTTTGCTATCACTTGCGTTTGGCCGTGGTCTAAGTTGTTTTGATTCCAGTGCACTTTCACAACTCCTTCCCGTCCCACTCGCGGTTCTAGAGAGTAGGACAGCGTGCCCAGTCCTTCAAGGCCGGGCTTGGTTTGGTTCAAATCGTGCAAAATGCCTTTGAGGCGTTCGTCGGCTTCCGTCGGAAAGGTAACCAGGCGGTGTTGGAAGGAATCCGCAACTGCCCCGTGTTTTTCTGTGGCTCCCGGAGGCAAGGCGTAGAAAAGAGGCAGTATTGCCGACCGGTTGTCGTGTCTTACGGCTACCCTCGTCAGTTCAACGTGTGGTTTTCGTTCGCGCACTTCCGTGAGTTCGACTGGTTTTCCACCCAGCGGGTTGTGCTGCAGGTGCGCTCGCAGCCTTTCTTCCGTCAAGTCGGAATACCTTTCTCGCAGGACTTCGCGGAGCAGCTGGCTTTGAACGCTGGGGCTTGCGAGGGAGAAAACTCTTGCGAGCAACGGCAGTTTTTCGCCGGCGTAGGCGTATCTGGCGGCGAAGTACAGGGGGTGAAACGGAAGTTTTTTTCCGTAGTTCTCGGCTATTTTTACTGCCGCGGCGTATGCCTTCCCCATTAGAGGCTGCTCGATTCTTGTTCCACCGCGCTTCAGTTCCCGCAGTTCTTGCACTAACTGCGCCCCGGTCTTGTCTGGGTAGGCTTCCGCCATCGCGAGCGCAAGCGAGGGGTGGGCGCCGTTTTGCGCGAGGGTCTTTACTTTTGCGCGCGTTCCCGCCGGCGTCGAAGGATGTTTTAACGCTTCCAGGAAAAGGTCGCTGGTGGGCATTGCGAGTACGACGCGCTTGGTTGCTTCCCATCCCCGCAGGGTTTTTTTACCCTGCAGCCGGTCGTGTTCTTCGAAGAGCGTGCGCGCGGTTTCCGGCATTGAAGCGTCTTTCGGGATTTCGTTGACCAAGTATGCCGCGGCAACCCGTGCCTTTCTTTCGCTGTCGCTTGGCTCTACGACGCGGGGTTTTTTTTCTTCGTAAGCGGCGACTGCCTGCGGTCGGAGGGAGTAGACGAGCGCGGCTTTTTCTTCAGCCTGCGAAAAACCCAGTTTATTCAGCAGCCTGGCGAAGGCCGAGTGCACTGCCATGACAAGATTCTCTAGTTTCGTGCTAAAAAACCAGTGGGCTTCAGACGACTTTGAACTTGAAGCCGTACGCGATTATGCCTTCCTCTCCTTCTTCGAAAACGCGGCGGAAGCACATTTTAGCCGGCGCGCCTATCCTTATCTTATCGTCCGGCGAGTCGACGAGCTGCGTCAGCACTTTGACCCCGTTAGGCAGTTCTATTATCGCGATGTAGTAAGGCGTTTCGTGCTCGAACCCCGCCGGGGCCGCATGCACTTCAGTGAACGAATAGATTTTTCCTTCGGTCGGCATCTGCTTGGGTTCTATTCTGCCTTTTCTCCTGCACTTGGGGCAGAAAATGCGTTCGGGAAAGTAGTCGGTTCCGCAGGTTACGCAGTGGCTTCCCATCAAGTGGTAGCGGTCTGCGCTGTTTCTCCAAATCAGTGGCGTGGCGTTTTTCATGGTTTACAGCCTCTTGTAGACGTGGATCGTGCACGTGGCGC
>JBFMEM010000115.1:0-2932 GCA_040753335.1 Microcaldota archaeon | reverse complement strand
TACGCTGACGCAATTCAGTATGTCGACTGCCCCGCTCCAGCCAAGGTCGACGTCCACGCGTCTTGTACTAATTATCTATGGTTCGGCAGCGGCGGCGAAATGTCGCGTTTCTTCTTTGGAGGCTGCGCGTTGGCAGAGACTCCATATGCACTGTACCCAGAAATAGGAGCGCCGTGCGTGATCACCGGCTTCAGCGTACCAATAGGAAACTGCGAGCCGTACAACGCAACAGTACTAGAGGAAGCGACGAACTAGCGACAAACGCACGCTAGCAACCACGAATCGCATTTTGCGAACGATTTTTATTGCCTTACCTCCTCGCATTCTACCAGGAGTTGAACATGGATGGAGGAAGCGCCCGGCGGCTTGGACAAGAAAAAACTATTGATTATCGCAGGAGTCGCGGCAGTCGCAATAGTAGGCGCTGCTTACTACTTTTTCGTCTTCGCAACGCCGGCCGAAGAAGCCGCCGCCTTTGCAGTAACCGTCATTGGAACCGAGGGAGAAAAAGTAAGCGGCGCGGTTGTCGAGGTTTTTGACGGCGCCGAGTTGGTTGCGTCGGCAACGACTTCCGACGGCAGGGTGGAATTGCCAGACCTGCCTAAGAAGCTCTTGGCAATAAGAATAACGACTCCCGACGGCAAGCGACTGACTCGCGTCGTTGACCTCGCGAGAAGCAAAGGCGTGCGAATCGACTTCTCTGAAGTAACTGCAAACGAAACCGAGGCAATCCAGGAAGGCATGCAGCTCGAAGTCAAAGACTCCCAAACCAAGCAAGGCATTGCGAACGCGAAAGTAGTCTACCAATTCGAGCGAAACACCGAAACAACGACGACGAACGCCGCAGGAAGAGCTACGATATTCGTGCCAACCGGAATTGCAGTGAGCCTGCGCGCAAGCGCGCCGGGCTACTATACGGAAAGCCTGACGCTCATCGCCAGCCCGCCCCTGCCGGCAATAGAACTCCGGGCAAAAGACCCGTCGGCGCAAATAGAGTTCTCCGACGAAGAACGCCGACAAATAGCTGAAGCAGGAAGAGTAGTAGTCTTGACGGAAGACGCCGACACCGGCGAGGGCATCGCGTCCGGAACCGCGTGCGTGTTTTCAGCAGACACGGCAGAACAGTTGGGCTGCTCTGAAATCACTGAAGGCTCCGCCGAAATAACCGGACTACAACTCGGCACGCCAGTCTACGCCGTCGTCAACGCCTCCGGCTACTACGACTACTCAAACGCAATGGAAGCAGAAACAGCGCCGACAGTAACCGACTTAACCATCATAAACGCCAGACTACGACGCATTCCACTAGAAGCATACGCGTCCGGCGCACTACCCTACACGATCATCCGCACAGTCGACGAAAACGGAGCCCCCGTCTCCGCAACCGTCCACGTCATCCCCTACCCCTCGATAGTGCCCCTGCCCGCCAAACAATCGACGGGGGAGCTGCAGCTAACGCTGTCGAACGAATCCACTTTCTACGCCATTGCCTACGCAGAAGGAAGAGCACCCGGAATGACGGGAGAATTCGAGGCAGGCGACCGGCAAACCATTGAACTGCCCCGCGCTACTCGAGAAAACTCGGCTTCACTCGAAGTCATTGCAACAGACGAAGACGACCAACCACTTTCAGGCGCAACAATAACCATATTACTCGACGGACTACTTGTATTGCCTCCGGCGCAAACCGCCATGCGGAGAGTGCCGACGCCGACTCCGCAGGAAGGCGAAGAACCTGAAATGGCGTTTTCCAGCCAGCCAAGCGCGTTTTTCCCCGCGCTTGCACTCGGCTTGACTTACGAGTTGAGGGGAAAGTACCAGAAGGGAGTCGGAAGGGGTTTCGTGGCCTTGAGCGACGACCGGCAAGTCAGGCTTCCCCTGCTGGTCAACACGGGTTTTCTCGACGTGTACGCCAACGACTTGCTTACTGGCAAGAACGTGTTGGGAGCGCGGTTCGAGTTGAGGACGGACGCGGGCGTGCTTAGCTCGTGCGAGGAAAGCCCGTGCACTCTCGCGGCCAGAGCGCATTCCACTGCAAGCATTTACGCAATCGCTCCAGGCTACGTTGCCACGACGCGGCCCCTGAACTCCAAGGACGTCGTCGCAGGCGCAACGAAAACCATTACTCTCTCGCTTTTGCCTTCCAACGCCGTGAACGCGACGATGGTTCAGTTCACTGGCTTGACTGACGAAAACGGCGACGCCGTATACGACATCGTGCGAGCCAATTATTCTTACTTCGCGAACTTCGTGATAGCCTCAAACGCGGCCACTCGCACTGGATTGCACGTTCGCGTGGGAAGCGCTGCGGACGTCAAGTCCGACAAGGCGGGAATAATTGACTTCAGCCCGCCGGCAAACTACGAAATGGCAAAGTCAACTTCCTACCGGCCTTCAAGCACGTGCGAAGCCGACTTGAGGAACGCGGAAGGAGAGCTGCTGAAGTGGGTTGACTTGAGCTTCGAAGGAGCCGGAACGGCAAACATCGCCGTCCCCATTCAAGTAAAAGCAACTGCCAAGACAGGCGACGGCCTGACGCTCTACTACCGCGGGTATTCCTACCTACAGGTCGGCAGCGGAGCCAAAGCGTATTCGAGAGTGCCGGCCGACCGAACCCTCGGCTTCAACGAAAGCACTGCCGGCAAAGCCGCCTGCTACGCCGAGACGAACAGCACGGCCTACGAAATCATTGTTCCAACCCCGCAGGAAACCGCTCCTGCGCCAATAATCCCCCTTCCGAAAGCCGAGTTTACGGTAACCGACACAATTGTTCTAGAACAGGATGGGACGCTGCGCTCGGCGCACGGCCTCGAGGAATACGCGCTGCAAATAGACCCCGTCTACCCCGCGGACGCAATGCCCATTGGCCTCAAGTCGAAGCTAGGCGGCTGCGTCGTCCTCGTATCCCAAGTCGCAGGCAACGCCTCGACAA
>JBFMEM010000114.1:0-2968 GCA_040753335.1 Microcaldota archaeon | reverse complement strand
AATTTCGCCGCGGGGCACCATTCCTATTCCAACTGCAAGCGACTCCTTTCCGTTCAGTCCAAGCGCGTACGCCGGCAGCATGCAGCCGACGACCTTGGAGGCAATGGCGAGCACGGTCAGCGCGGCCAGGAAGATCACGAACGCTATGGAAAGCCCGAAGGCGTGGAAGTCAAGGAGTATCCCCAAGGAAAGGAAGAAGATTGCCGCGAATATTACTTCGAAGTAGGCCGCGCCGTCGCGGAAGCTCCGTATCTTCAGGCTCGCGAGTGAAACGCCGGCCAGGAACGCGCCTACCACCGCACTCAAGCCCACTAGTTCGGCGACCGCGCTGTAGAAAAACGCGAAAGTCACTGCGGCAAAGAAGGTGAGGTTGGGCCTGCCGTGCTTGTTTGCCCACGCGTCGAAACGCGCGAGAAAAGGCGCGGCCACGCGCGTCCCCACCAGCACGCCTCCTACTATGAAAACGAAGGCGACGACTATCACTATTCCAAGTGGTCCCAGCGCCACCTGGCCGGAAGCGAACTGCTTCAACGTGGAGAGCGCGAGCAGGCCGAGCACGTCGTCGATCACCGCAGCTCCGATTATTGCCTTGGCGACGGCCGTGTCAAGCTTTCCCAATTCGTTCAAGACCTGCGCCGTGATCGCGATACTGGTCGCAGTCAGAGCGACTGCGATGAAAAACGCTTCCTGCAGGGCGTAGCCGAAGTAGATGGCCAGCCATCCTCCGGCCACGAAAGGCAAGATGACTCCTCCGGCCGCTATCAGGGCCGAGCGCGCGTTGTAGATTTCCTTGAAATTGCATTCAAGGCCAACCACGAAAAGCAGGAAGACGGCGCCGATGTGCGCAAGCGTCTCTACCAAGGGCGTGTAAGTGATTGTTCCCAGCACGCTGGGCCCCATTACCAGGCCGACTAAGATGGCCCCGACTACTACGGAGCGGCTGAACCGCGTTCCGATCATGTAGCCTAACAGCGCCACGAAAAGGACTATGCTCAACTGGAATTCGATGGTCACGCTTTTTCACGCAAAGGCTTTTTTACGGCAACGAAGTTATTCCAGTCATCAAATAAAAATTGCTTGCCAACGCGATGCCCCTTGATTGAAACGCTTTTGCTGCTGTTGTTCGCCTTGGCCGTCCTCCTCAAGGCATCCGATTTAGTCGTGGAAAACGCGGTAGTGCTCGCGCGGTTCTTCAAACTAAGCGACTTGGCAATAGGCTTTCTCCTGGTTTCAGTCGCGACCTCGCTTCCCGAGCTGGTAGTGTCGATCTTCGCCGCCGTCAAGGGAAACGTGGGCCTGGCGATTGGAAACGTGCTGGGCTCCAACTTGGCCGACGTGGGCGTAGTCTTGGGCGTAGGCGCCTTCTTCGGCGCAATAGTAGTCAAGCGCAAGGAAATCGCTTCCCTAGCCCGCATTCTGTTGCTCGTTTCAATGATTCCCCTAGCGCTTCTCCTGCACGTTCCGTCGGCGCTCACGGCCTTCGTGCTCTTGGCAGTCTTCGTCGGCTATTCCTACTACGTGCTTAAAAAGCAACTGGTGCTCGAGCCGCTCGAGGCCGTGGCCGGACGCAAGGCCGTCTTCAGCGCCTTGTTGTTCATGCTCGGCATCGGACTCGTTTTGGTGACCGCGAACTACGCAGTCGACTTTGCCGCCGCGCTCGCGGAAAAAGCAGGCATTTCCCAAGCCTTCATCGGCGCCACCCTCGTCGCAGTAAGCACTTCCCTGCCCGAGCTCGCCGTCACGATTTCGGCAGTCAAGAAAAAGCGGTCTTCGCTGGCGTTGGGAAACGGCTTGGGAAGCTGCATCACCAACATCACCCTCGTCTTGGGCGCCGCGGCGTTGATCAACCCGCTTGCGGCAAGCGTCGTGCCCTTCCTAGCAATAGTGGTTTTTCTCTTGATAGAAAACCTCTTGCTGTGGTACTTCCTGGAAACGCAGAAGAAAATAACCCTGAGGGAAGGACTGGTTCTGATAGGAGTCTATGCCTTGTTCCTCATTGCGGGAACGCAGGCCGAGCTTTTAGCGTAAAAAGCAACAAACTTTTTCACCGCAGGCCAGTGGCCGCGCGCACAGTTTTTTTCGCTTACTTCCTTCAAGGGAACAAATTCAACCGACTTGATTTCGCAAACGTCCGTCGGCCCGGCCGCCTTCCTGCGCAGGCGGACTAGGTAGTAACGGACTTCCGAATCATAGTATATCCTCAAGTCGTCGGCAAAGAACTTGTCTGTAAAGCGAAAGAGGGGCTTCGACAGCAAGCCTATTTCGTAACCCGTTTCCTCGAGAAACTCTCTCTTCAGCGCTTCTTCGTCCGACTCGCTTTCTTCAGCCGCGCCGCCTGGCAGGAACTTCTTTGGACTGACTTCACTGGACAGGAGAAGAAGCCGGTCCCGCTTCAAAGCAATCCCGTATACGCTGCGGCGCTTTTCCGGCTTCACGCCCGCCGGCAAGGCATGCGGCGCGCCCTTGCGGTCGAAGTAAATCGCGCGGCCCAAATTCACTCAGCCGAGGACGTTTTCTTTGCCGAGAATCTTGGTCGCGCGGGCTTCGTCGCTTACTTTGAACGCGAAAACGCCTGCGCTGTTTCCTTTCTCGAGTAGATAGAGGTTCTCCACGTTGACGCCCCCGTCGGCCAGCCGCTTTGCAATCCGGCCAAGCTGGCCGGGCTTGTCGGCAAGCCGCACCAGCAGCACGTTCGCTTCAAGCACTTTGTAGAACGCGCGCTGGAGAACGTCTCTTGCAGTGTTGACGTCCTTCGTCAGGAAACGGATTACCGCCCCGTCTCCGAACGTCTCGGCAGTGATTGACTCAATGTTTACGCCCGAGTTTCCGAGAAGCCCCGCGACGTGCGCCAGCACGCCCGGCTTGTTTTCCGTAAGTACGCTGACTTGCTTCATTTCAAACCACCTTGCTCGCCATGTGCTTCAGCAACTCCACCATTTTGACGCTGAAGCCCCATTCGTTGTCGTAC
>JBFMEM010000113.1:0-3029 GCA_040753335.1 Microcaldota archaeon | reverse complement strand
CGGCTCCGCGCCTCGCAAAACCTGCACTAAAAGGATTTGTGCGCGCTGGTTTTTTATTCCTTGTCAGCGTTCCAGCTTCAATGAACGAAATAGCGCAGTGGCTGTTGAGCCTCATAATCGTCTTAGTCTTCGCAATACTGGCCTTCAAGCTCAGCCTACTTACGGAAACCGGCACGATTGCAGCCATTCTAGTAGGCCTCTGCCTCTTCGTCCTCCCAGTCGAACCAGTTCCCGGCTGGGCTTGGTTCGGCCTGCTCGCCGCCTTCTTCATCTCCTCGAACGCCGTCACTCGGTTCAAGAAAGTCCAGAAAGAGGCAGTAAACCAAGAGTTCGCGAAAGGAAGCGTGCGCGACCTCGCGCAAGTAATCGCCAACGGCACGGTAGCCATCTTCCTCGCCGCAGTATACCACTTTTACCCCCAGCCAATAGTGTTCACCGCGTTCGTCGCCGTCGTCGCGGTGTCGAACGCCGACACTTTCGCAACCGAACTCGGCGTGCTAAGCAAGTCCAAGCCCTTTCTCATAACCACGTTCAAGAGAGTTGAAAACGGCGCAAGCGGCGCCGTCTCCCTCCTCGGAACGCTCGCCGCGTTCGCGGGCGCCGCAGTAATCGCCGCAGCAGCAATTGCCTTAGCATCGCTTCCCTCGCTTTCCACCGGAAGCTTCGCGTTGGCCGCGCCGGGCGGCATTCCCTTGTTCGCTGCAATAATCGTCTTCTCGGGAGCAGTGGGCTCGCTCGCCGACAGTTTCCTCGGCGCGACGATTCAAGCAATGTACTGGTGCAAGCGCTGCAAAAAAGAAACCGAGCGAAAAATCCACAAGTGCGGCGAAAAAACCCTCTTGTTCCGAGGAATAAAGTGGATCGACAACGACGTAGTCAACCTCCTCAGCACCATAGTAGGCGGCGCGCTGGCCGCTGGATTGTTTTACTTAGTGGCTTGAGCCAGTTTCTTCATTCTCGCCAAAAATTCTTTGGCGATTTCAATGATTTGTTCCGCTGATTTTTCGGAGTACTCGTAGTGATAGTCTGCCTCCATTCTCGCAGCCATGGCTGCCCTGAAGTCATCAACGAAACTAGACTCAAGTTTCCCGTCCTTGCTCAGTTCCTCCAGAACTTCGCTTATGACGTAATGCGATTTTTCCTGCAGGCCGATCTTGAACAAGACGGCTTTGGCGGCGTGAAACATCGAGTAATACGCTTTGACCGTCGCCCACTTGAAATCCTCTTCGTCAAACGCTTTTTTTGCCCTCGAAAAATCATACGCGGCTTCCCGGAATTCCTTGGCGACTAGGTCTTCCGCGGGCTTTATTTTCCTGAGGCGGCCCTCCAAAACGTATTTTTCGACGTCCAATCAAACCAGCCTAATCTTGTCTTTCTCAATTCGTTCGTAAAAGGCGGGGTCGGTTCGGGACAGCCGCGAGTACTCTAGTGCAGTCATTACGACGGGTTTGATTCTTTCCCGCATCGCGCCGCCGAGGATTCGCGCGACTTTGCTGCGCTCCACCCTTCCTATCACCAGAAGGTCGACGTCGCTGGTTTCCGTGTCTTCCCCCCGCGCGGCAGAGCCGAACAAGTAGACTTCCGCCTCGCCGGCAAGTCCTTCCAGCTCGGGAAGCAGTTCGGACACGGTGGCAAGCGTTTTCAACTGTTTGACCAGCGGCCTGCCGCGGTTCAACGAATAGGCTTTGACGCGGCCGATGCGCTTGGCAACCAAAAGCCCCTCCCCTTCCAGCTTTGCAAGCGAATCCAAGAGGCTTTTCCGGGATATTTTTATTTCTTGGCGCAGCTTCTCGGCGTAGGCCTCGGCGGTCGGGCGCCTCAGGAAAAACTCGATTACCCGCGACGCGCTCTTGTTCGACAACAGCATAAATATTTGAACCATATAGTTCAATTTATTATACTCAAGTTCCCTTTTTTAAACATTATGGTTCGAGAAATTAGCCGAACAACAGCTTCGCCGCCTCGTACTTCGGCCGAGCCATTTCCTTTGCTTCGGGAATCATTTTGTTCCAACCGCGCTCCAGCTTGTCAAGCAGCCACTTGTTGGCTTCAATCGCGTTCATTCCCTTTCCGTAAGCGATGTTCAGCAAGTAGCCCACGCTGTCGAAGTGAGACAGGGCGTCCGCGCTGGCAACGCACCCGGCTTCCTTGGTCTTGCGTGGAATTTTTTGGCTGCCCCTGTGCGCTTCAACGCAGTGCTTTACGCGCGCAACGCGGTCTTCCGGATAGCCGAGTTCGCGCAGAATGCGTTCCGCCTCAACCGCGCCGGTAACGTGGTGGTCGTCGGCGTGGCCGTGGCTCCTTATTCGCGTCAAGTCGTGAAGCAACGCGGCCAGCTCTACAATCTCTTCGTCGGCGCCGACTTTTCGTGCAAGCGCCAACGCATTGGACGTGACCTTGTTGACGTGATCCATGGCAAGCTCGTCGCTGCTTTTCGCAGCCGCGTCTTCGACGATCCCACGCACGACCGCAGTTATTTTTTCGCTCACTTGTCTAACTCACTAATGTTCTTCAAAATATTTTTTCATGAATGGCTCGGTTTTGAGCCCTAGGATTTCTTGTTTCGTCGCCCACTTGAAGTCAGTGTGCTCGGAGCTCAATTTTACTTTGCCGCCTAGGATTTTAGTGTAGTAAACAGTAAAGCGGTGAGGAATGTTTTTCAAAACCATTTCATAAACGCTAACAACGCCCAACGCGTTTACCTTGAGACCGGTTTCTTCAAGTACTTCGCGTTCTAGTCCTGCAAAAGGCTCTTCTCCCGGTTCGAGTTTTCCTCCTGGAAAGTCCCAGTGCTCCGGAAATAAAACGGCTTGGGATGACCTCAAGACGATCAAGAATTTTCCGTCTTTTTCGACGACTGCTTTTTGAATTAATTTCATCCATCTTACTTCTATCCGGCTGGTTATAAAAAGAAGCGCCGGGGACGAGATTTGAACTCGTATGGGCTGTGAAGCCCTCCAGATGTCTCTTGGCTTCTTTTGAACCGTCAACGGCCTTTTCTTTCCAAAAGAAAAGGGGGTTGCTCGAGT
>JBFMEM010000112.1:0-3032 GCA_040753335.1 Microcaldota archaeon | reverse complement strand
CCTTGTCCCAACCGTCTTCAGTGACCCCGGTCGAGGCAGTCGAAGCCGACTTGGAAGGCGTCGAAAACTATTCCGTTCAACTGAAGGAACTAACATGCGCTTCGGCTGAGCTGCAAGCCCAGCTCTACGTCTCGCGCCTGCAGGCGGCGCGGCAAGGCCTGGCTGCAGTGAACTCGAACTGCCTTCTTCAAGCCGACGTACAACGCCTCTCTGCCCTCGCGGCGGCGATAACCTTCCGGTCTCAGGCAGTCTGCGGCGAAGAAAAGTACGGGAAAGCGATTGCGCGCGAACGACAACTGTTCGACTACGTTGCGTCGGAAAAGCCGCTTGAAGCCGTTCTCGAGGAAGAACAACGCGCGTACTCGCTGGCCTACCAGCGCAGGCAAGACGCAAACGAGGGACAGTATTCCGTCGTCTCGGCGAAAACCTTGGGCGACTGCCTCCGCGACATCGAAGCAGTTGCTTCCTCCAGTGGCTCCGTTGACGTCCAACAAGCTGCTGCCTCGGACCAGCAGTGGGCCGGCTACTGGGCGAACGCCTCGGCCGTCGGAAGAAACCTCTTGTCCTCCTACCTCGACTATTTCGGCAAGCGCGTCGCATCCATTTCTTCGCAGGGCGCCGACGTTTCAGCGCTTGACGCCAAGCTGGCGAGCCTCCGCGAAAACGCGGGCACGGAACTCGAAGGCATTCTCGCGCGAAAAAACCTGCGGCAGTTCCAGTTGTTTTTCCCGCGACTGGTCAAGTACTGGAAAGCCGCCGAGTTTCAAGCGAAGGCAGCCGTGGTTTCGGTAAGCCTGGAAAACGCGCGCGTGGGGCGCGGCACTGAAATAACGGTGACCGGAGGAATAGGGACGGACACGACGGTAATCGGCGGCGCGGCTCCCTCGATATACCCGGAAGGCAGGCAGCTCAAGCTCTTTCTTCCGGTGCGGGCAGGCAAGGACAGCGTGCTTGACGCAGTCGAGGCCCAGAACTTTTCGTTCGAAAACCGGTTTTTCTCCGCAGACTTGTTCGAAGCAGGCAGGAAAACCGGCGCAATAACCGCTGAAACAGGCGAACCCACTCCCGAGGCAAACGGCACCTCCGCCTTGATAACGAAGCTCGCGCTTGAAACAAGCGAACAGAACTTTCTGCTCGAAGACCTGCAAACAATCGCGTCCGCGCAATTTGCGGGAGCGCGGCTGTCGATTGAGTTGAATGAATTCATCGAAGGAAGCGGCGTCGTGCTCGCTCCGTCTGCGTCGAACGCCGCAACGGAGGGAGGATTTGCCGCGGCTGCGCAGGCGAACGGCTTGAAACTCGTCAAGCGGGTTCTTGGTCTGCGCGTGGACCGCAACGTGCTGGAAAACGGCGTGCAAGTCAAGAAAGTAGTGGTTAGAATGAATGCCGGCAGCCAGTGGATAAACGCCAACGGCGGGCCCGGTGCGGCAAGGATTTTGCGTGAAAGCGGCGGACGCTATGAAGTGCTGGAAACCCGTTTTCTAGGCGAAGACTCGCAGGGGACGTTCTTGTTCGAAGCCGATTCTCCGGGGTTGTCGGTGTTCGCGTTGTACATGGTCGAAACCATTGGCGAAGAAGCGGCCGCGTCGCCCGCGGTTGAAGTCCGGGCTGCTGCCACGCCGACGCCCGCCGCCGAGGTTCACGCCGAGGCAGTCGCGCCGTCGTCGGACTTGACTCTCTACTCCTTCGTCGTGGTGATAATCGTGATAGTAATCGGCGCGGCGTTGTTTGCCTCAAGCAAAGGCCGCAGGCACGCCAAAGGCAAGTGACGGAGGAACGTGGCTTGGACTTCGCGCGCGTTGTTTTTCTTTTTTTCCTCACGTGGGTCTTCTACGGCGTCGTGAGAAGCGCGCTTTCCTACAAGCGCAAACGCGAATTCAAGTACCTGCTTGCCGTCTGCCTCTTCCTGCTCCTAGCGTCGGACTTGTGGCTGCGCGCGTACGAAGTGCGGCTGCAGGCGTTTCTGGATGCGTTCCGCGTCGTGCTGTCCTTCGTTCCAGTCGGCGCTTTCCTTCTCTTCAACTACTTGGAGGAACAAAAGCTCAAGGAACGGGCGGGCCGAGAGAAGGTGACTTCCTTTTTTTCCCGCTACGTTAGCCCGCACGTGGTAAAAAAGCTGGTTGAAAAAGGCCGCATTGACGTGGGCGGCAAGCGCAGGCCCATCACCATCTTGTTCACGGACATCCGCGGCTTCACTACCCTCTCCGAGAAAATGCAGCCCGAGGAAGTCGTCGACTTCCTGAACGGCTACTTCGAGTCCAGCACGCGCATCGTCCAAGCCCGCGAGGGAACCATCGACAAGTTCATCGGCGACGCCGTAATGGCGATTTACAACGCGCCCCTGGAAATAACAAGCCACGCGGAGGCTGCGGTGCTCAGCGCGCTCGAGATGCAGGAGGACTTCGAGCGCCAGAACGCCTCGTTCAAGAAAAAACACCCCGGCAAGTCCCTGGGCGTGGGCATTGGAATAAACTCGGGCGAGGCGGTGGTAGGCAACATCGGGTCGAAGTCTTACGTCGAGTACACGTGCATCGGCGACGCCGTCAACACTGCTTCAAGACTCCAGGGAAAGGCGGCTGCCGGTGAAATAGTGGTCTCTGAACCCACGTACTCGCTGCTGCCCGCCGGAAAGTACGCGCCCGCGCGCGTGGAAGAAGTACTCGTCAAAGGCAAGGCAAAGCCGTTGAAAGTGTTCGTGCTGACCACAAAGTCCTGCAGAAAGGCGTTGAACGCCGCGGGAAGAAAGTGATGACAGTGAACGCGTGGAAAAACCTTTTGAAAACCGCTTTCTTCAGCTCAAGCGGCCTCGAGTGCCTGGCGGCGCGCCCAACGCTCGCACGCGCACTGTTGTTCCTGCTTGCCTCGGCAGCCGTACTCGCGTTTCCAACAGACTTTTCCGGCCAGTCGGTCCGCCAAGCGCTTTTTTCCGCCGTCATCGTTTTCTTCGGCCTCGCCGCCGCTGCAACGGCTTCGTTTGCCGCAAGCCGCGTGCTTGGAAGCAGGACGGCGTTCAAGAACTTCTTCGCCCCGGT
>JBFMEM010000111.1:0-3068 GCA_040753335.1 Microcaldota archaeon | reverse complement strand
TGGACTATCACGCTGGGCTCTTCTTGGAGGCTCACGCGCTGCTTCGGCAACAAAGACAATTGCGTGACCGCCTGGGGCGGAGCCAACTCGCCGACTGGCGAAGCAGAGTACAAGCGCCTCGCTTCCTCGAAGGAAGGCAGCGGAAACACGGTTACGAGAACGGTTTTTTCCGAGTAGCTGGAAGTGCGCGTTCCAGTGAAAGCCAGCTTCAGCGCCCCCTCGCCGCCGCCGGTTGCAGTGCAGTTTACTAAAGCCGCGTCGCCGGCCGCCATCGTCGACGGCACGTCGCATTCGACCGGCGCCTCGCCGCCTGCCGAAACCGTTACTGGCTCAAGCATGTTGTTAACTACGGTCAAGTAGCGGTAGTGGCCCGGGGACTTGAACGACAGCTTCATCGAACCCCCGGTGCGCTCGTTGTCCCAGCCGTCCTCGTAGTTGACGAAGACGTTGTGCAGCGAGTTGTTGACGTCGAACACGCGGTCGTAAACGCAGCCCTGCCTGCTCTTCGAAACCCTTATCTTCACTGGAAGGACCCACGCGCCTTGCCAGTCGCGCTGGTTCTTCGCGTGGAACGTGATTGACCCGTTTATCCAGCCCTCGCGCGAAACGCAGCCGTTGGCGTCAATCCAATCCGAACTCGCTCCCGCCAAGCTCGCTTCGACGACGAGGCGGTTGCACTGCCTGTTCTGGAATTCAAGCGCCAAATTCGCGGGCGTTCCGACGAGCTGGCCCGCGAAGTAGATTCTGTCGCGTGAAATGATTTGCGAGAAAGTCTGTTGGTCCGTCGGCGACGAAATGCTTTCGGCATAGTGCTCGCCTTGGTAGGGGTAGAGCAACTGGTTTCCGCTGTTGTACAAACAAATTTCTTTCTTTTCACTGAGTTTCTCGTCGCTCAACGAGAAAGACAGGTTGGCCGGCGAGCCGCTCAAGTAGTCGCCGCTCGCGCGCACTTCAACGCGGCCGCTTGCGTCGCACGGCAGGAACGACCACTCTTCTCCTCCTGGAATCGTTACTTGCCAGAGCACGGAGCCGTCGTCTTGCTTGACTTCCCTTCCCTGCGCGCTCTCCGGAAAAACTATTCGCCTGATCGAGGAAATGCTGAGCGCGACGGCGCCGCGCACGTCGAGCGGCATGCAGTTGTCGAAGTCGACTCTGTAACGCCTCGGCGGGCCCTCGAAGCCAGGCGGAAGAATAACTGTCACCGGCTCGCGTTGCGTCACCGAAAAAAGTTTTTGGTCCTCGTCCGCCACGTCCAAGCAGGTGTAGACGTGAATCTTGTTGTTCGGCGGCACGCGGATTCTTCCGGCCATTCCCGTTCCCTCGAGCGTGGCGCCTTCGATGAAAACAGAGCGCGCAGCCGGCGTGGTTTGCGTGAACCTGCCGCTTCTCGCGCGAATAGTTATGCGCGTGCACTCCGACAGGTTCGCCATTATTCCTCCCGGAACTTGGTAGGCGCGCGCGACGCGCGGCAGTTCGACGAACACTTCCTCGTCGTACTCGAACACCATTTCGCCCAATTCGCTTCCGGTCTTGCCGAAGGCAACCGGCGTGTTGGGCGGGATTTGGGCGATTACTCCATAGCCGGGCGCCTGCGCAACCGGCGTGTTCGGCGGAATGATTACGTAGGCGTTGCGCAAGTCGATTCTTATGCCGAGGGGGTCGGGCCGCTGCACTGCGTCCGGCGGAAGCTGGATGAACACTACCGTCGGAAAGCGCACTATCATGCTATTGCTGGAAAGCGACAGCGGCGACATTGGGCCGATGTTCTGCGCGTAACGCCTTGACATGATGAATGGAACTCCCGCCGGAACAATGGCTTGCTGCTGGTTCACCGAACTCGTTTGCTCGAACGACGCCATTGGCGAGTAAAGCGAGGGGTCGCGGTAGTAAGGCGAGCTCGCGTAAGCCGGGTAGTACGGGTAGTTGCCTGCCGGGTTGAATCCCCACGGAGACCGCGAGTACGGGTCCGAGTACGGGCTTCCGCCGCCGAGGCCGAAGGGCTCTATTCCTGCAGGCGACGCGCGTTCCGCGGCGAACGCGCCGTACATTGAAGAGCCCTCGTAGAAAACCAGTTTGTCCTTCGACGGAAGGAGGACGGGAATCGAGCCGTCGTCAGCCGGTTGGCCCCTTATCTTCGTTCCAACCGGAAACTTGAAGACAACCGGAACGGGGAGCGTGAACACGAGGCCGTCGTCCAAGTAACACCGCGTCGAAGCCAGGATTTCGACGTTTGCTTTCACGACTTTCTTTACTGAAACCGACTGCATGGCGACCCTGAACTCGAGGTCTGCCTCTTGCGTCGTGTCCTCGACAATGCACTTGTCGCGAAGCGATTCGGCCGGCAGGGCTGCCGTGACCGTGAACTCGCGGGACTCGCCGGGGGCAAGCTGCGCAGACAACGGCGTCACGCGCACGTTGCGCAGGCTCGACTGGTGGTTGACTAGAACCGGGACCGGCGCGTTGTTCGTGACGTTTATTTTCTCCGTCTTCCTGGACTCGCGGGGCGGGTTCAGCGAAAACTCGACTTCCTCGTCTGAAAACTCGATTAGCTCGGCAAGCGCCTGCTGCTGCACCGTCGTCGACGCCGTAAAGCGCACTTCAGCGTCTTGAACTGTTTCGCCGAGCCTTCCGCTGAAAAGAATCCTTCCCGCCACGTCCTCGGAAAGCGTTGCAGCCTGCATCGCGACCGTCAAGACGGCGCGGGAGACTATTGCGCTGAAGCGCACGGTCCTCTCCTCTTTTGCGCGCAGCGTGAACGCGGGCTCGCTCAGCAACAGCGTCGTATAACGCGGCGTTTCATCCGGAATGACTGTTGCGCTGACGCGCACGTCGTTTTCAAGCAGGTTGGCCAACGAAATTTCGTCCGCCTCCTGCTGGCCTTCCTCCACGCCGGCGGTGACGCTGACTGAAGCGGGTTCTATTGAAAAAAGTTTTTGCGCAAGTACTTGAAGCGCTCCCTTCTTCGTGCGGAATCCTTCTGCTTCCACCTTGTAGTCGACTTCGCCGATGCGCCTTGGCTCGATTGCGTCTATCACGTAAACGCCTTGGCGGTGCTGGGCGCTTCCTTC
>JBFMEM010000110.1:0-3080 GCA_040753335.1 Microcaldota archaeon | reverse complement strand
CCACCCTCACGCCTTCACGCCCGCGCAGCCCGGAAAACTGCCTGAAAACACTGAAGGCGAGCGCGTATAAAAACGCCACCGCCACTTATAAATTAGTGGAACTGACGATAGAAAAAGCTTAGAATGCCGGAAGGACGCCTAAAACTGCCCCGTTCCGCAAAAAAGAGCGCCAAATACGTTGAAAAGCCGCAAAAAGTGATTTTGTATCGCCGGAGTCAGGAGGAGCCCACTAGCATTATTTGAGCTAAAAGCGCCTCTAGTTGAATGCGGTCGTCCGCTCCCTCGACCATGCGAAAGTCGTACTCCCCAACGCGGTCGACGAGCGCCACCTTCTTCTTGTCGGGAAGGTCAAGCCGCGTAATCTCCCTGAACATCTGCTGGATGATGTCTTCGCCTGACATGCCGTACTTGACCATCAGGTCGTCAAGCAACTGGCGGGCCTCGCCAAAGCGGCCCTTGTAAGCGAACTCAATCATTTTCGCGACCTCCGCGGGCCTAGCCCGCGAGCTTATCTTGAAAATGTCGGCCTCGGTTATCCTGTCGCCCACTGCAGCCGCTCCTTGGAGGCAGTTTATTGCCTTGCGCGCGTCTCCCTCTGCCACGTAAACCACTGCGTCTTCCGCCGCCTTCTCGAGCTTTAGCCCCTCGCCTTTTGAAACGGTGTCGATAACGCGCCGGATTTCCTCTTCAGAAAGGGGAGAAAAGCGGAAGACTGCGCACCTGCTTTGAATTGGTTCAATCAAGTGGCTGGAATAGTTGCAGCTCAAAAAAAAGCGGGTGTTTGCCGCGAATTTTTCCATGGTTCTGCGCAGCGCCTGCTGCGCGTCCTGCGTCATGGCGTCCGCTTCGTCCAACAAAATTATTTTGAACGGCACGTCGCTCAACGCCAGCGTGCGCGCGAAATCCTTTATTTTTCCCCGCACGACGTCTATGCCGCGGTCGTCGCTCGCATTAGTTTCGAGAAAACACTGCCCGGAGTGCTCGCCGTACAACTCGTGCGCCAGCGCGAGCGCGCACGTAGTTTTTCCCGTTCCAGCCGGACCCGAAAAAATAGTGTGCGGAAGATTGCGGCTCTTTACGTACGCCTCGAGTCTCTTGACAACCGGCCCGTGGCCGATGACATCGCGCAATTTTTTCGGGCGGTACTTCTCCACCCAGGGAACGAACTCGCTGGCCTGTTTTGGTTTGGGGTCGTCCACAGAAAAAACACCTTGTAAATAAATGAGTGGCAAGCGTTTAAAACCAGCGCGCCGCTAGTCGTACTTCTTGCGTCTCTTTTCCAGCGCGTCGCGAATCATTTCAGCCATGAACGCCGCGTCCTCTGCGGCCGCCTTTTCTTCCTTCGAAGCGTTCCGCCGTATTCTGCGGCCTTTTGCCTCAAGTTTTTCCGCCGCTTCTTCGAGCTGCCTCTGGCACTCCATGCGCACGGTCCTGCTGAGCTGCGGGTCGGCGTACATGTGGTTAATGAGGGAGTTTACGGCAAAAACCCTTCCCTCTGGCTCGCCTACTGCAATCTTGCCGAGCGCGATTGCCGCAGTGACCCTCTGCGGCACGCTGTCGCTACGAAGCCCGAGGGACTCGATTACGGAAACCCCTCTATGGCCGGCGGCGCCAAGCGCCCGCGCCGCCTCCTGCCGCGCCAAGTCAGTGCCTGAACCAATTCCTTTTTCAAACAGCGTCTGGAACTCGCCTGCGCCAGCCAACGCCCTCGCAGAAGCCCTGACGACTTTCGGAAAAGAGTGCTGCAGCCCGTGTTCCGCCAAGGCCGACGCAACCTCTTTTGCCTGCTCGCCCATCTCGGCCAAGCCCTCTGCAGCGGCAGCCGCGACGGCAGGATGCTTGTCTTTGAGAGCGGATGAAAGCGAAACCGGTTCCCTCAAAGCAGCCAGCGCCTTTACGGCAGCCACTCTCACGTCCGGCTCGCGGTGCTTCAAGCCGTGTTCGATGACTATTCCCGCAAGCGGCCGCGCGCCCGCCTCGCCTATTGCGCGAAACACCTTAGGCAGCTCTTCCTCATCCGCCTCCGCCGCAACGCTCCAAAGTTCCTGCGCAACCAGCTTCGAGCCGTGCTCGTCAATCAAGCGCGACAGGTGCCCCTCACCGCGTTTCATTGACTTCAATTCATAGAGCCGCTCGCGCAGCGTCGCCTCTTCAGCCATTGGCTTAACCGAAGAAACAGTGTAGCGTCCGCAATAAAATACTTTGCGCGGCACAAGTAACGCATGCGCGTCTTCATTGAAACCTACGGCTGTGCCTTCAACCAAGCCGATTCAGACGCAATAGCGCAAGCCCTGCGAAAAGCAGGACACTCTATCGCAAAAAACGAAGCGGCCGCGCAGGCGGTCGTGCTGAACACGTGCGGAGTCAAAAACGCGACGGAAAACAGGATTTTGCACAGGCTGCGGCAGCTCGCGGAAAACGGAAGGAAAACAATAGCAACCGGCTGCCTGGCGCAGGCCACGCCGGAACGCGTTTTGGCCGTCAACCCAAGAGCTTCGATAGTCGGAACCTTCAGCCAAGACAAGCTGGCCGAAGCAGTGGCGGAAGAACGGCGGGTCAAGTTGTTGGACAAAACCGGTTTTCCAGAGCAACACGCGGCCGTCGAAGGCGTAACTGCGCGAATCCAAACAGCCCGCGGGTGCCTCGGAACCTGCTCGTTCTGCCAGACTAAGCTCGCGCGAGGCGGACTGCAAAGCATTCCACCCAAGACGGTCTTGCGGCTCTGCGAGCAAGCAGTCGCGAACGGCGCAAGAGAACTGCTGTTGACGGCGCAAGACACTGGGTGCTACGGCCTCGACTTGCAAACCAACTTGGCCGAACTCGTCGGCGAAGTGACAGGGATTCCAGGCCGCTTCCGCGTGCGCGTAGGAATGGCCAATCCCGAACACGTCTTGAAAACAATGCCTGCGCTGCTCGACGCGGTTGAAAGCGAGAAAGTCTACAAGTTCCTCCACGTTCCACTGCAGAGCGGTAGCGACCGCGTGCTGAAAGCAATGCGGCGCGGCCACTCGGCAAAAGACTTCCGGCGCGCGGTTTCGCTGTTTCGCAAAAGGTTTCCCGACGCCCTGATCGCGACTGAC
>JBFMEM010000109.1:0-3090 GCA_040753335.1 Microcaldota archaeon | reverse complement strand
AGCAAGGCGCCCATCCAGCGTTTTGCCGACGAGGTTTCCGCGTATTTCGTTCCCGCCGTAATAGTCATTTCAGCCCTCACGTTTATTTTCTGGTACTTCCTCGGAGCAGGCGTTTCGTTCGCGTTGATAACCGCCGTCTCCGTCCTCGTAATCGCGTGCCCGTGCGCCCTGGGCTTGGCCACGCCAACTGCGATAATGGTTGGAACCGGAATCGGCGCCAAGAAAGGAATTCTCATCAAGAACGCCGAGGCGCTTGAGGCCATGCACAAGCTCGACTACGTCGTCTTCGACAAAACCGGCACGATCACCGAGGGAAAGCCGGCCGTGACTGACGTGGTGCCCTTGTCCGGCCTTTCGGAAAAGCAGGTGCTGTCCTACGCGGCCGCGTTGGAAAAACACTCCGAACACCCCCTCGCCGAGGCAATCGTCAAGGAGGCGGAGGAAAGAAAGCTGGCTCTGCCCCACGTCGCGGGCTTCAAAGCCATTCCAGGCAAGGGCGTTGAAGGAATTCTTTCCGGAAAACGCGCGTTCATGGGCAGCGTGCGCCTCGCGCAGGAAAAAAAGGCGTTCGGAAAGGAAGCCGTGGCCAAAGCCCGCAGGCTCGAGGAGGAGGGCAAGACCGTAATGGCGCTCGTCCTCGGCGGAAAGACGGCAGGCTTGGTCGCGGTTGCCGACACGCTCAAGGGCACCGCGCAGGACGCGATCAAGGAACTCAGAAAGCTCGGCATAGAAGCCGTCATGATTACGGGCGACAACGCCCGCACTGCGGCGGCAATAGCGCGCCGCGCGGGAATCAAGAAGTTCTTTGCGGAAGTGCTGCCAAACGAAAAAGCGGCTCACGTCAAGAAACTGCAGGCAAAAGGCGCGAAAGTAGGAATGGTCGGCGACGGAGTGAACGACGCGCCGGCTCTCGCGCAGGCCGACGTCGGGTTTGCGCTGCGCAGCGGAACCGACGTCGCAGTCGAGGCGGGCAGCGCGGTTTTGATGAAGAACGACCCGATGGACGTTCCCCGCTGCATACGCTTGGGCAGGGGCACGATGAACAAGATTCGTCAGAACATGTTCTGGGCATTGGTTTACAACGTCATAGGAATCCCGATTGCGGCAGGCGTTCTTTACCCGTTCACCGGCTGGCTGTTGAGCCCAGTAATAGCGGGAGGAGCAATGGCGCTCAGCTCGGTTTCAGTGGTTTCCAACTCGCTTACGCTGCGCTGGATAAGGCTTTGAGGGTGGTTTGATTGAACAAGCTCGAAGTCTTAGGCATTCTCGCAATAGCGGCTTTCCTGACCCTGGCGGGCCTTTCGATAATAGTCAAGACCGCGCCGTCTTACTCGCCGGTCGAGCTGCAGCCGACGCCTTCGCCGTCGATACAAGCGACTGCAACGCCGACTCCGACCCCTATAGTCCAAGAGGCGAAAACGGTGCGGCTGGCAGTCAAGGGCGGCTACTACGACCCGCGCACGATAACCGTTTCCAAGGGAACGCGCTTGCGCATCGAAGCCGACCCTAATACTTTCAGGGGCTGCATGACTACAATTCTTTTCCCGGACTTCGGCGTTTCGAAGAGAATAACGCCGTCGGACAACGTGGTTGAATTCGTTGCAGACAAAACCGGCTCGTTTCCGTTCTCGTGCCCCATGGGAATGGGCCAGGGAACACTCGTCGTAACTCCCTAGCCTTTTATTTTCTTCCGCCTTTTTTCTCCCATGCGCAACTGGCTCGCACTGTTTTCGCTCGTCGGCCTGGCGGGCTTCGCCTACGGCGTTTACTACTACCTGCCGCAGCTTTCGCAGACTAGTCCCTTACTTTGGCTTTTCGTGCTTGACTGCCCGCTTTTCTCGCTGCTGATGGCCATCGTTTTTGGCCTTGCTTTCTTCGGAGTGAAAAACGATTCGCTTGCTTTCTTTGCTTCGGTGGGCGCGTTCAAGTATGGCGTCTGGACGATGTTCGCTTTGCTTCTCTACGCCGACTGGTTTTTTTCGCCTGCAAACGCGCTTATTTCAGCGGGTTTGTTCGCCGCGCACGCGCTGCTCGCGCTCGGCGGACTGGTTCTAGCGGGAAGGCCGCGTGTTTCAAACGCGTTTTTCGCAGTAGTGCTCGCGTGGTTTTTCGTAGGCGACTTGCTTGACTACGGCTTTGGCTTGCATCCGTTGCTTCCGCCGTCGCCTGAAATAACTTGGGTCGCGGCCGCGGCGTTTGCGCTGACTTTCTTCACGCCGCCTTTCTTTGGCTTGATGTCGCGGCTGCGCCGCGCTCCCCTTCGCAAAATCGGTTTCTTCAGGCGCGTGCAGGACGCGGTTTGCTAGGGGGAGCAACTGCATTTCGAGCCTGGTTCGAAGCAGCAGAGGCACCGGTCGCCTTCCATCAGGCAACCGCATTTAGGACACTTTTTCGAAGCCTTTCTTCGTTCTACTCGGCTCATCAAATCACCTTGAACTCGATTTTCCTTGCCTTGGAATCGAATGCAGCCGTGCTTTCTACTGTGAACGGCGGAATTGCGATGAAGTGAACAGGCCCGGCTATTGCAAAATGCTCTTTGTCGGCGCGCGAGGGCAGCGCGGGCCCGTCGGGGTGGCTGTGGAAGCTTCCCACTGAATCCATTTTCGGCGGAAGGAACCACGGGCTGTACGCCGAATATTCTTCGGAGTAGGTGCTGAGCGGCGCGATGATGAGCTCGTCGATGGTAACCGTTTCACCTTCTTTTTTGCCTCTGAACAAGCCGATGAACTCGTCCGGAAAAGTGTGCTTCGCAGCTTCGAGTGCGGAAAGCAGTGCGCGCCGTTTGACAATGACGTTCATTGCTTCGCCTCTTTTGCGAGCTTCCAGAGGAGCTCGAATTGCTTGCGCTGGCTTTCTGCGACTGCCCTGCTTTCCACCATCACTGCGGTTGGCGGCGCGCCGGGAATCGTTAAGCAGAACTTGTTTCCGTAGATCCACGCAGGAGTATCGCCGAGCCACTTGCTTGACAGCTCGCGGTACTGCGTCGTCTTTGCCTCCGGAATTTTCTTCGCCCCCTCCTTTATTATCACGCGCTCTCGAATGCGTCGTTTATGCACGGCGCGGAAGTACTGCTGCAGATAGACGGGCTCT
>JBFMEM010000108.1:0-3244 GCA_040753335.1 Microcaldota archaeon | reverse complement strand
TTGTCCGACGAAATAGAAAAAAGGGACTATGCCTCCGCTACCACAAACGACCTGATTGAATGCTTCGACGAATATGCCAACAAGTACGGGGACATGCACGTCAACGCCTGGATTCAGAACGCCTGCGACATGCCGAGCATGCGCTTTTCAAACGCCTTGTTGTCCGTACTTCGCGACAAGGCGAGAGGGGTTAAAGCAATCAATCCGAGCGACGCCTTCAGCAAGCTTACGACTCCTTTGCAGGACAGTTTCATGCAAAAAGAGCACGAGTCGCTTCTGCGCATTCTCGCCGGAATAAGCCAGGAGAAGAAGACAGTCGACTTGTTTTCAAAACTCGAGGCAAGGCACGTCGCTGAAAAAATCGCGGGCACGGAATTGGGGCGCTTGCTGGAAAAACACGCGGAAGAATACGGCTGGCTGGGATACGGCTACGTCGGACCGGGTTGGAAAAAGGACTACTTCACGGAATTGTTGTGCAGCCTCGTGCGCCAGGGCGCCGACGGCGCCAGAATGCTTGACGAAAACGAGGCCAGGAAAAAACGCTTGAAGGAAGACCAGCGGAAAATAATCGAGGAACTGGGCTTGGACGACAAGACGATTTCGTTGTTCGAAGTCGCGAAGGGATTCATTTACGCAAAAGGATTCCGCAAGGACTGCATGTTCAAATTCTTTTCAAAAATAGAGCCCTTCTGGACGGAAGTCGCGAAAAGGAGGCAGGTTTCAATCAACGACCTCCGCTTCTGCTACCCCGGCGAAATACGCGCGTTGTTCAAGGGAGAACTTCCGGCGGAAACGCTCAAGGAGAGAAGGAACTTCAGCCTCCGCGAGTCCCGCGTTCCGCACGACTTGCTGCTGGAAGGAGACCGTGCCGGCAGGCACTTAGCCGCCCTTTCGTTCGTTCAAGAAAAACAAGGCGAGGTTTCCGTGCTAAACGGCACGTGCGCCTCTCCCGGCAGAGGCCGTGGAAGAGCAAAGATAGTCAACGTCGTGAAAGACGTCGAGAAAATGAACAAGGGCGACGTCCTGGTTTCCATAGCGACCATGCCCGACTTGGTGCCTGCCATGAAGAAAGCGTCTGCAATAGTTACGGACATGGGGGGCATCACGTGCCACGCCGCCATTGTTTCGCGCGAGCTGAACATTCCGTGCGTGGTAGGCACGAGAAACGCCACGAAAACAATAAAGGACGGCTATTTGCTGGACGTGGATGCCACTCACGGCGCAGTCAAAATAATAGAAACGTAAGGCGCTGCCGCTTGTGCGCTTAGCTTGTTTTTTCGACGAACACTTGCGTGAAGTAATAGAAGGTTCCCCCTTTAGCAACTCCGATGCCCGTGTGCGTGAACTTCGGCCGCGTCAGCGTCGCGTAGTGGCTGGCGCTGTTAACCCAGTTGTTTAACGCAATGTGAGCCATTCGGTCGGCGTTGCCCACGAAACTCTTGTGGATGTTTTCTCCGCTTAGTGTAAACGCGGTTATTCCCGCCTTGCGCAGGCGGTCGTCCACTCGGTTTCCGTTCGCGTCCGCGTGCCCGAAGTAATTGTTTTCAGCCATGTAGCGGCTGTGCTGCCTGGCGACTTCCGCGATGCGGTCGTCCCACTCCAGCGGCTCAAGCCCTGCTGCAACGCGTTCTTCGTTTACCAATTCAAAAGTCTTTTTTTCAGTATAGCCCACTTCTCTCGGAGGCAGGGCTAGGAGCATTAGAATCAGCATGACCATTACTACCGCAAGCAGTCCCGTTAGGAATCGATCGCGGGAAGCAACGCCTTTTGGCATGAGTAGAGTAAGCAAAACACTTTAAAAGAAGAAGTAAACCCCTCGGGCGAGCGCGCAAATAAAACATGAAGGCGGAAGTCAAGAGAAAAATAGCGTTTGTTTTGAACAAGAGCGGTTTGGGGGAGAAGCTGTTGCGTTTAATTAAGTCGAGAGCGTAATTTAGGTCGTTTGCAGGGAAGATGGAATGTTGAAGGGGCATCGCATAGAAAGGTTCGAGGATGTCGACGAGTTTCTTGAGGGTCTGAAGAACCTCAGGGAAGCGGATGTCGAGTGCACGCCGCATACGTTCTTCAGGCTGTCGGAGAAGCAGAGGAAACTCTTTACCGAAGGGGAACTCAAGCACTTGTTGTTCTGCGAGAGGCCTTTGAGGGTGGGAATCCAGTGCAACGGAAACCACGCCCTTTACTACAAGCACAAGGACAAGTCGACGGTCATAAAAGTGATAGTCAGCTTTAAGCCGGCGGCGGCAAGCATAATAACGTTCTACGTGCTAGATATTAGTGAATTGCCGAGAGGATGAGATATGGACCCGAAAAGCCGTCATTTGGACAAGGAAGGAGAGTGGGACTACGACTACTTGAACGACGTCCTCTTCTTCAAAGTCAAAGACCGCGAGTACGCTAGGTCCATTGAACTGGACAACGTAGTCGTTGACATAGACGAGGAAAACTTCGTTGTCGGCGCGCAGATATTCAGTCCCTCCGAGTTGTTCGACCTGCCTAAGGAAGCGCTCAGGAACATCCGCAAGTGGCGGTTCCAGGCAAGCGTGGACCAAAACAGGCTGGAATTAAGGATAGTCTTCCAGACCCTCTATCATAACAAGATAATTGAGCCCCGTCCCATTATCATTGAGCCGTTGAAACAACCCCTGCCTAATTCTAAGATAGTCTGCAGCTCGTAGGGCCAAAGCCATTCCACAACAAACCACCGATTCGGCTAGTGTGACGAAGATGACAAAAAAGACAAAACGAGAGCGGGCGCTATACCTTTTGTAGGAACGCCCTGGGCAGGATTCGAACCTGCGACCCTCTGATTAACAGTCAGATGCTCTGCCGTTCAGCGAACCCAAGGCAAGTTGCTTCGGGTTGAGGCTGAGCTACCAGGGCAGCGAGAATTGTTTTGTTTAAAGAAGTTTTTTAATGCGTGGGCTCTTCGATTTTGAACCGCAGTACAAGCAACTTTTCTGTGCCTTCGAACGGCTTTGGAAAATGGATTTCGACTGGTTTCGTGGCGTCTATGCCGGGGATTTCGTCGTGTTGCCTCAGCGGCGCTTCCGTTTCGGCGCTTCCCATCTGCGTGTGCAAGCGGAAGATTGCGTGAGACGCGTTTGGACCATAGTGCGTAAGGAGATATCCTTGGTGCTTTGCTACAGGCGCGTGCTTCAAGAGGCTGAAGTGGTTTCTTGAAATCATGCGCAGGCGCTCCATCACTTCAGTCTGCGTCTTTTGGTCGAGGCCTTTTTGAACGGCT
>JBFMEM010000107.1:0-3303 GCA_040753335.1 Microcaldota archaeon | reverse complement strand
GGCTGCTGCCTTGGGCGATTTGGAGAAAACGCTTGAAACCAGCGTTGCCTTGATTCTTTCGTCCAACCCGCTTTCGCACGGCCGCAGCGTAATGCGCTTGAAGACGCAGTCGAACGCCTCCTTCGCGAGAGAACGGTACCTGGCGCTGAATACCGCGAGGACGGCGAAGACGAACAATGCAATGAAGCAAATCATTTGCGGGCTACCTCAAGAACAACCGGCTTCGGATGCGAGGGTGTCGAGCGCTTGGGCTCCGACGAGTTTCACCGACCCGTCGCGGTTTACCCACGTTGGAAAGCCCTCAATTTCGTTTTCCTGGCACTCGAACGGCTTTTCGCCGCAGTCAACGAAGTCCACGTACTTGAATGACTCGTTGCCGAACGTTTCTTTCTGGGCCGTGCAGTGAGGACACCACGTCGTTCCGTACATCGTCCAGCCCTTTTCCGTCAGGCACTGGGCAAGCCGAGTCGAGTCTACCGCTGGCTTGGCGGTAGCGAAAATGAACAATGCCGCTCCGGCCACTATTATGACTGCCGCTAGCGCGTAAAAAAAATTTCTCTCCAAAAAATCCACCTTCTAACAACAGGGTTTGAAAACATTAAAATCCTCTCTTTTAGTTCAGCCCGCAGCCATGCTGTACTCGCGCAGGCACTGCCTGCTGCAGAAGTATTTCCTCGCATTTTCGTAGAGGACGTGAAGGGGGTTTTGCTTTACCGCCATTCCACAGTTGGCGCACTCGAGGCGCGCTTTTCCGCCGAGCCGCCTGCCGCACGCCCCGCAGTTTTTTTCACGCATTCAACCACTCCTTTTGAAGGATTCGGCGCAGTGGCAGCAGCAGAACACGAGTTTCTTTCCTTTTATTGTTTCCTCGTGGCCGCCGCCGAATATCTTGCAGCCGCAGTGCGCGCACGCCGTTAGCTTTGGCTCGACCGCGATGTCTATGAGGCCGCCGAAGCGGTTCATGAGCCCGTTGACGAACTTCCTGCCTTTAGGTGTCAGCGAGTAGGTGGTCTTTTCCCTCGCGCCGCTTTTGCTTACTGCGATGAGCTTCTTGCGCTCGAGAAGCTGCAGGAAGGGATAGATTTGGGCGGCGCTGGGCTTTCGGCCCAGGCGCTCCTCGGCATCCCGCATGAGGCCGTAGCCGTGGGCGGGTCCGCGCGCAAGCTCGAGCATTATCACTAGTTTAATCAAGTTGTTTATGCGAAGCTTCAATTCATCTCCTCGCAACCATTTTGGCGAAAGGTATATAAATATGTTTGCTTATTGATATATCAAAATACGATATGTTGTGATGTGTTGGAAAGGGTTTTGAAAATCAAGGGAATGAGTTGCCACAGTTGCGGAACTCTGTTGAGCGAGGCCGCTCTTGGAGTCAAAGGCGTTTCGGCCGCCGAGGCCGACGCCAAGAAGGGAGTGCTGCGGGTGGAAGTGAGCACCGAGTCCGCGGTCAAGGCGGTTGCGGAGGCCGTCCGCGAAAACGGCTACTCGGTCGAATGGGTTGAATAAATTGCAGTACACTTTTTACGCGTCGGGAGTCGAGTGCAGTTCGTGCCGCACAGTAATAGAGCGCGCGGTGTCGTCTTTCGCCGGCGCGCGGCTTGCCGCCCTTGACCAGAGTTCAGGCGCAATCACGGTAGACTGCTCTCCTGAGCAGCTTGACCACATAAAAGCGGCTGTTGCCGCAAAAGGATATTCTTTGAAGCTGGCGCCCGAAGCCTGCGCCGCGCCGCTTTTGCAGCCCATGGCCTCCGGGGAAGAAAAATCGGCGTTTCACCGCGTGAAGAAAATGGCGAAGGGCGTCCTCGGTTCTTCGCCGGCTTACAAGATAGAGTCGGCGCTGCTGCAGCATTCGTTGCTGAGCTTCTTTCTGCTGCTTGCCTTCGAGGCGCTTGCGTTCCACGCCTTCTTTTCTCCAGGCGAGAGCCTCGCCAACTGGCTGCCTTTCATCGTCTTGATAGTTTTTTCAACTGTGTTGAGCGTCGCGGCCGTGTGGCACGTGCGCACTTACCGCGCGCACTTTAGTTGCATGACGGGAATGATGGTTGGAATGACTGTCGGCATGATTCCCGGATTTCTCGTCGGCGCGATAGTCGGCGCGACTAACGGCATGTTCGTCGGCTCTCTCGCTGGCATGGCGGCTGGAATGCTGGCTGGCGCGTGGTGCGGTTCTTGCGCGAGCGTGATGGGCGTAATGGAAGGCCTAATGGCTGGCTTAATGTCGGGAGCGATGGGCGCAATGCTTTCTGTGATGATGCTTTCCGACAACTTACTGCCTTTCCTGTTCGTCCTCGCAGTTGTTTTCGCGGTCATAGGCGGCGGGTTGAGCTACTTGGTTTACAAGGAGGCGGGCGGCAAATTGCGTGACGCCGCTCCGGCTTCGTTCCTTTCCTTCTTTGCAGTCTGTTTCATGCTGGCCTTCGGCGTTACGCTGCTCGTCTTGTACGGCCCGGCCGCGGCAATTGTTTGGAGTGCGTGATTTTTTGAGGAAAACCGAGCTCGCCGTAACCGGAATGGACTGCGCCAGCTGCGCAGTTCTCCTCACCAAGTCGCTTTCAAAAGCCCCTGGAGTGAAGGAAGCAAGCGTCAACTTCGCTTCCCAGCGCGCGGCAGTCGAGTACGACGAGGCGGTGACCAGCGTCGAAAAGCTCATTGGCGTCGTCAAGGCAAGGGGCTACGGCGCGTCGGTTGCGGGCGACTTGGACCGCGAGCAGAAACTGCGACTCGAGCAGATTACGGGCTTGCGCAACATGCTCGTGCTCAGCGCCGTGTTGAGCGCGCCTGCGCTCGTAATCGGAATGTTTTTGATGGACTTTCCGTACCGCATGCTCGTCTTGTTCGCGCTCGCAACGCCGGTTCAGTTCGTTGCGGGAGCAAGGTTTTACAAAGGCCTTTGGGCGGCGGTGAAAAACCGTTCGGCGGACATGGACTCGCTCATCGCAATAGGAACCTCCGCGGCCTACTTCTACAGCGTAGCCGCGTTGTTCGGCTTGGTAATGGAGCAGTACTTCGAAACAGCTGCAGTGCTCATTACGCTGGTTTTGCTTGGAAAGTACTTGGAGGCAATTGCGAGGGGAAAGGTAAGCGAGGCCATTCGCGAGTTGTTCAAGCTGGCGCCGAAGACCGCGCGCGTGGTGCGCGGCGGCCGCGAGCACGTGATTCCCGCGGAGCAAGTGCGCGTCGGCGACGTCGTCGTAGTAAAGCCGGGCGAAAAAATTCCCGTCGACGGAATAGTCTTGAGAGGCGATTCTTCTGTTGACGAAAGCATGGTGACCGGCGAAAGCATTCCAGTTGAAAAAACGCGGG
>JBFMEM010000106.1:0-3313 GCA_040753335.1 Microcaldota archaeon | reverse complement strand
CTGTTCCCGCAGTCCGTTCTCGTCGGTGTAACCCGTGTCGACGGTTCCTAGCACTTGCTGCTGGTAGTTGAACGGCTTCAAACGCAGGAAATCTTCTTTCGCTGGGCCAGGGCCGCCGACGATGACGCCCTTGAATCCCTTCACGCCGGTAAAGGAATCCATTGCCTCGCCGATGCGCTTGTAATAGACCTCCACAACCTCTTCGTGGATTCGCTGGTAACGGGCGGCGCTGTTATGGACGCAAAAATTGTTTACAACGAAATTCTGTATTTCTGGAAGACTCAAGTCTATGAATTGCTCGCTTTCCGAAGGCGTGATTTCCCTCTTCCGCACCAAAACAGCAGAAATGCATCCGCTGTCCGAGATCTTGTTAAACTCGGACAAAACTGCTCTTGTTTTTTGAACCAGATCAACTCGCTCTTGCTCTAATGCGTTCTTGACTTGTTGCGAAAAATCAGCGCCCCAATAGTTTCCATTTTCAGTGTGGTTCAGAAGGCTTCGGCTTAGTCCAGTTAACCGGGAAAGTCGCGTTAAGTCAACGGCAAGCAAACGCCTGGCTTTTTTCAGAGGAGCGATTTGGACCTCTAACGCCATAATTTCATCCAGCCTTTTTTCAGTTGCTGCAACAATGCGCTTTCGGAATACCTCGAAGCTCATGCTGCGCTTGCCGCACAAAAACATCGCAGATTCCTGCGCGTAAGCGTTATGCGTCATACCTACGCTCTTTATTTTACGCGCGATCCAACGGCCGTCAACCGGAACTTGTTCGCGGCAGTTTACGCGCGCCTTTATTTCACAAAGCGAGTTAAGCGCCGACCTTTTTTCAGGGCTTGAGAAACCTATGAAGGCCTTGAAACGGTGAAGCGACCCGAAATCGTTAATGTCAACAGAATACTGTTGCTTGTATTGCGCTTTCTTATGGCAGAAAGAAGAAATTATTCCAAACCTCGACAAAAGAAAAGGAAGCCGACTCGTTACTTCTTCGTTAGCCATTGCTATCGAGATTTTTCCTGACGATACCGTTGCTTCAGCGTCGAATAATCCACGCAGGAAAGCCGCGATAACGGCAGAATCGGCTTTCTCTATTTGAACCGGAATTGTGCGCTTCAGGCCATGCGTGAAAACTGTCGGAAAAGCTTCCTTAAGTTTTGAAACCCTTTCGAGAGAATGCACCCTTCCCTCGAAATATCCTTTGTCGACCCGTTTCCTAACGCAAGGTCTTGCGCCAAGCAATTCGCCTCCGAGCGAAGTATAGCTCTCAATAACGCCGCGACTCGCGTCGCATAAATTAACCCTGTTTTGTTCAACGCTTCCATCCCCCAAGAAATAGCCTAAAAACTGGGCAAGTGAAACGTCGAGCACTTGGCATGAAGAAACTCCAACCGCAGCGCAAGTCACCGGAACCTCAACTGACGTGCTTTCTACCGCCATTTCCTTCGCAAACAAAAGCCGGTCTCCTACAACCAACTCTTCCGCCGTTTTTTCAATTAGACCGCTTGCATCAATGACAAAAAAACGGTGTTCAGGAGTAACCGTAATTTCTCTAACCGGGTTTTTGACTTTCAAAACAATAGCGCGCGAGGCGCTCCTGCGGAAAACTCTTGTAACCGCAGCACTTTTGGATGCGCCCGTGGAGAGGTTAACTCCAACAAGAGCGTCTCCTTCCCTAACTTCTTTTATTTGAGCAATTCTTCCGTCCGTAAATTGCACCAACTCGCTTTCGTGAATGCATTGTCCTCCTTTGTGCACCTTCTGATGCGCCGTGCTCGTGAGCTTGCGGAGGAGTTTAATGTCCTTTCCCTTCAGTAGCGCAATCGTCGCTTCCTTGCCGTCCATTACTACGAGGCCATACGACCCCGTTTGCTCAAGCATTTCCTTCAGCGGCTCGGTGACGAAAGTGCTTTCGCAGCGGTAGAACTGCACGTGAAGCGGCGAAGGCGGAATTACGTAGAACAGGCGGACGTCGGACCTGCCTTCGACTTCGGAAACATTGCCCGCAAAAATCGCTACGCCGTTCTCCGGCGGCTTTGGAACCGTCTTCAGGAAAGCAAGGATTTTTTCAATCGCGGCCTGGACGTTCTTTTGCGTCGACTTGCTCTTTATGTTGGAAGCCTGGCCGTATTCGTCGCGCAGCTTGCCGGCAATGTCGCTTATCGGATACCCGGGGGTAACGTAGACGCTGATGAGTTCCGTCCCGCGTCCCCGGTACTTCTCCAACTCGGCAATCTGCTTCTTGAAGTCATAGACTTCCTTAGAGTCAGCCATGAAAAGTTTATGAAAAAAGGCGAATAAATAGGGAGGAGGCGGTTACGCCAGTTGGAGAACTAACGGAAGGAAGAGGAGGGAAAGAACCATAGTCACTGAAACGAGGGCCGCGGCAAACTCTTCGTCCAAGCCTTCTTTTGCGGCGAACAAGATGGAGTTGTATCCCGCCGGCATTACGGAACAAACGAGGACGACCGCGCGGTCCAGGCCAGTAAAGCCGAACAACTGGACTGCGGCAAAGCCGAGAACCAGTCCGAGGCCGAGGCGCAATAAAACGCCTACTGCCAGCAAGCGCGCCTTGCGCGCCAGCGAGGGCTCGAAGTAAAGGCCCAGGCAGACCAAGAGCAGGGGAACGACTGCGGCGCCGACTTGCTTGAACGCGGGCTCCAGCCAGCCGAGCTGCACTCCCGCAAGGGAAGCGCAGGCGCCCAACACCAGGGCCCACAACGCCGGAACCGCCGCAACGCGCTTCAACGACTTCAAGACGTTTCCCCGCCCTTTTCCGAACGCGCTGGCAGTAAAGTAGATTGCCGTGAAGACGATGAACGCCATGCCGAAGTCAAATAACGCCACGCGCGAAAAAGCGGTTTCGCCGTAGAGCAGAACGACTACGGCGTAGCCCATCATTCCCGTGTTCATTATGCTGACGCCGGCAACGAGCGAACCCGCCGTCTTGTCCGGCGTGCGCAACGCCTTCACCACCGCGACCGACAAAGCAAGAGTGACGAGCGAAACCAATGCGGCCGCAAGTGGGAGCAAAGCAAGCTCGGCGGTTATCGGCGTCGAGGCAACGAAGTAAAAAACGGCTATTGGGAGAAGGAGGTAGAAAAGCACTTTCGTCAAAAGCACTTCGCCGTGCTCCCGCTTCAGCACTCCCAGCCTCTTCAGCAGGAAAGCGCCGCCTGCGATGAAGACGACTGCCGCCAGTTTTTCGAGCATGCGCTCACTAAGCGAACTTGAAGTCTTGCGAGAAGCCGGCGCGCTTGCGCACTGCCTCGGGCCAGTTTGCAGACTCGAATCCTTTTTGGGCGAGGAAGGCGCACGCCCA
>JBFMEM010000105.1:0-3465 GCA_040753335.1 Microcaldota archaeon | reverse complement strand
CGGGGCCTGAAGCCGCCTGGCCGGCGTGGCCCGTGCATGGGGCCGCCTTCCATTCTTCCATGCGGCCTGCCGTGCTGCGGGCGTCCGCCGCGTTGGATGCGGGTTTCCGTTTCCGGACGGGGTGGAAGCGCGTGGCGTGGAAAGCGTTCTATTCTCGTGAGGGGATGGGGGTGGATTTCTGCGTTGGCCATGCGGGCCGTCAGCCTGAGCTGCTTTATTTCCGCGACGTTTGAAACCAGCGTGACGGCTTCTCCTTCCTTGCCGGCGCGGGCGGTGCGGCCGATTCTGTGCACGTAGGCCGTCGAGTCCTCGGGGGGGTCGTAGTTTATGACGTGCGTGACGTCGGGAACGTCCAGGCCCCTTGCGGCCAAGTCTGTTGCGACGAGCGCGTCTATTGCGCCGCTCCTGAACTGGGCCATTACGTGGTCGCGCCTGGCTTGAGTGAGGTTGCCGTGCAACGCCATGGCTTTGAAGCCTCTTTCTGCCAGGATTCTTTCGACTCGGTCTGCGCCGAACTTGGTTCTGCAGAACACTAGGGCGAGCAGGGGCTTGGGCGCGTGCTTGAGTACGGTCGCGAGGGCGTCGGGCTTGTCCCGGGGGTCGACGCTCCAGTAGTACTGGCGGACTGTTTCGACGGTCATCTTGTCTTCGCTTACGCGGACGTGGACCGGCGAGCGCATGTCGTTTTCCGCTATTTGCAGTATTGGGCCGGGCATTGTTGCCGAGAACAGCATGGTCTGGCGTTCTTTCGGCGCGTGGGATAGAATGAGTCTGACGTCGTCTATGAAGCCCATGTCGAGCATTCGGTCCGCTTCGTCCAACACTACTGTGCGGACGTGGCCGAGGCGGAGGGTTCCGCGGCGGAGGTGGTCTATTACGCGGCCGGGAGTGCCGACGACTATTTGGACGCCTTTGTGCAGGTCGCGGATTTGGCGTTCGATGTCTTCGCCGCCGTATACCGCTAGGACGCGTGCTTCGGCGTACTTGCCTATTTCGCGGAGTTCGTGCGTGACTTGCACTGCCAGCTCGCGCGTTGGGACGAGTATGATGGCTTGGAGGCCGGGGTGTTCCTGCAATAGTTTTTCGAGGATCGGGACGCCGAAGGCGGCTGTTTTGCCTGTTCCGGTCTTGGCTTGGCCTACTATGTCTTTTCCTTCCAACGCGGGTGGAATCGCTTCTTTTTGCACGGGGGTAGGGTGTTCGAAACCCATTTCCTGCAGCGCGCGAAGCAGGGGCTGGCTTATCTGGAGTTGATGGAAAGTCATTGCATCGCCTTGTAGCGGCAGGGAGTCGTGAAGGGTTGCGGAGAATCAGCGCCTTCTTTTCTTGGCCCTTGCCTTGATTTTCTTGGTTTTCCTGGCTTTTGAGCGTTTCGCTTTGACCGGCTTGCGGGCTTTTTTCACCGTTTGGGGCCGGACGGGTTTTTTCGCTTTTCGCGCCGCTTTCTTGGCTTTTGCCGCGGCTTTTTTGACGAGGTGCTTGAAGCCGGTTTTTTTCTCGGTTTCAGCGAATTCACTCATTTGCATGCCGCAGCACATTGGCTTGAACAGGAAGGTCGCGCGCTGGCGCGCGGTGCGGCCGCACTTCCTGCACTTGAAGTTCTTGAGCTCCAAGAACCGGTCTTCGGCCGTCGCGGCAGTGTTTTCGCCCTCGCGGTCTTCGTACTCGTCTTCCCAGTACTGTTCCTTCGACTCCTCTTCTTCTTCGTCGCTTACGCTGGACTCGAAGTCGTGTCCCAGGTCTTTATAGCCCATGCTGAGCAGTCTCCGCGCATTCTCGCGCGGGGGGATAAGCTACTGCAATTTAGCGAGGGGGTATAAAAAGGTTTTCTTCAGGGGCCGAAGCCGCTCGGCAAGGTTTTTAAGGCAGGCGACAGTTTGGAAACAAGGGTTTCTTTAAAGGAAGGCAGTGAAAGCGGTTTGGAAAACAAATTGGTTGCAGTAATCCTCGTGCTGGGCTTGCTTGTGTTCGGCTGCGTGCAGCAGCCGGCGGCGCCTAGCCCAACTCCCACGCCGTTGCCGACGGTTGTCGCCGCAACGCCCACGCCTGTGCCTACGCCAGCGCCTACTCCGGTTTCCACTCCGACTCCGACGCCCACTCCTGTTCCGACTCCCACGCCCCTGCCGCCGGGAACGTTGTTTTACGACGACTTCGAGGACGCGAATGCCACTGCCGCAAAATGGGTTCTCGACCCAGGGTGGCGCGTCGCCGAACTCCAGGGAAACAGGTTTCTTTCAATGGAAGAGGCGTACGCGCGCACGAACTACGCGGCGGGCGTGCGGGACTCGAACTGGACTGACTTCGTGCTTCGCGCGCGCTTCAAGCTCGCAGGCGGGACCGTGCGCATGCTTGGCCGCAACTCGTCGGCCGGCGCGTACGTCGTCGAGATAATGCCTAACGCAGCTGGGTTGCGCATCCAGCGCGACAGCGGGCCCGCGGGAGTGGTTTTCACGTCGTTGCTGGGCACGGGCCAGACGGGCTACCGGTTGGACCCGGCGGTTTGGCACGACGCAGTGTTTTCGCTTCAGGGACCGTTGCTCAAGCTGTGGGTGGACGGCGACCCCGTGTTCGACTACTACGACCGGACGTTCGGCCGCGGCGGGCTTGCTTTTGTTTCTGTTGACGGCGTTTCCGTTGCGTTCGACGAAGTAAACGTCACGTCGGCGTAGGAATTAATTAAGCTCTTGCGGCTAAAGCTTTCTGGGAGGAAATTGTTTTGGCGGTAATAGCGCGGCTTCCCCGCGAACTCAAGGCGGCCAAGGTGGAGGAACTGCGCGTTTCGAAAACGCGCGAGGCTTTTCCGTCGCACTCCAAAGAATTTCTGGTAGTGCCGGCCGGCAAGGAAGTCCACGTCGTTGGAATGAGGCTCAATCCCTTGGAAGCGCATTACGCGGCCTCGAAAGGAGGCGGCGAGCGGTACACCATCGGCATTCCAGAGGAACTCGCGTCGAAAGTCGCGAGCCAGTTGAAAGGCGCTTACGCCGGAAGGCACGTGCGCGTGCTGCCTGCCGAGGCAGTCGAGCGCGCGGTGCGGCAGGGAAAGCTTGATCCGGAGAGCCACTCGCGCACTGAACTGCAGCGGCTGTTGGACAAGGAAGTGCTTGAAAAAACTGCTTTGAGCGACGCGGCGGTGCACCGCTTTTCGTCTGAAATGAACGCCCTCAAGAAAGCCGAGGCCGCCATTGCCTCCGCTTACTCGCGCCAGCCCTCGCGCGCGCAGCAGCTCGAGCGCAGCATTGAACGCGAGCTCAAGGCGCACGCGCCCCGCGCCGGCCACGGCATTAACGCCGAGGGACTCGTGAGCATGGTCAGGCGCGCGGCCTCGAAGGTCGAAGAGGAGGAAGACCGGGGCCCCCGGCCGTACGGCGGCCGGCCTTATGGCGCCAGGCCCTACGGGGCGAGGGAAGCCAAGCCGGTTGCGAAAGAAGGCGAGAAGGCGTTTTTGAAGCTGCTTGAAAAAGAGGC
>JBFMEM010000104.1:0-3565 GCA_040753335.1 Microcaldota archaeon | reverse complement strand
AACGGGAAACTGCACATTGCGCACGTCGGCGACTCGCGGGTTTACTTGCTGCGCAACAACGAGTTGGTTCAGTTGACGAGGGACCACAACGTTGGCCAAGACCTGCGCGACATGGGGGAGCCGGAAGAAAAAGCGGCTCGCCTAGACCATATTCTGACGCGTTCCTTGGGCATAACGGAAAAAGCGGAGCCAGAGTCGCAGACGGTTCAACTGCAGCACAAAGACCGGATTTTACTGGCTTCAGACGGGCTCAAGACGCTTTCTAAAGAGAGGATTAAAGCCATACTCGCGGAGAAAAGCCGGCCGGCGGAAGCAGCGAAAGAACTTGTTGAAAAAGCTGACCAAGCCGGGCTGGCCGCGGGAGGCGGCCACGACAACATCACAGCCGTCGTAGCAGATTACCTGCTTAAACTAAAGTAACCCGCTACAGCACGTGCTTTGCGACAAACTCCTTTTCTCCTGACACCCTTCCCTGCTTTGCTTGAGCAATTAGTTTGATTGGCTTTCCCGCGAGCTGTTCCGCCTTCAATTCCGCTATAGTCTGCGGGTCTATAGTCACCTTGTTTACGCCAAGCACGTGCATCGCCTCTCTTCCGAAGAAAACGGCTCTCGCGCTTCCCGTCGGATCGGAAAGCTTCGCTTCCAGAACAAGCAGGTCGCGCAGGTCTTCCGAGCCGCAGGAACACTTTTGCTCGTGCATGTTTACTGACGTGCCGCAGCTTCGGCACTTGCGGACTAGCCTGCACCCGCTTACTTCGGCCAGAGTTGCGTAAAGCAAAACGGTTTCTCCCTCGCATGCTTCGCCGATTTTCTTTTCAGCGTACTTTGCTTTCCAAAGCTCTTCCCTTTCCCGCAGGCCATGCGCCCGCGGGTTGAGAATGGCTCGCGACCGCCAGCCCAAGTGAACCTCGGGCGAGCCGTCGCGTCCTTGTTTTACTGCTCCGCTCTCGACTTTCACCGCGTCTCCCGGCCTTGCCCTGCGCGCTAGCTCCGCGTTCTCGTCCCACAAAACCAACCTGATTTGCCCGGAGTCGTCGGCCGCCAGCGCGCTCGCCATTTTTCCCTTTGTTTTCACTCCGTTTTTTTCTCTGTCGAACTCCTTTTCCTCGCCGACTTCCAGCAGGCGGGCGAAGAAATCGGCTTCCTTTCCGTCCCGCAAGTCCTTTATTTCAGTGACTTGCGGTTTCGCCTCGCCGACGCGCTTGACTTGCGTCAATAGCGCGGAATGGATTTCGAGCGGGTTCTTGTTTTTCACAATGCCGTCGGTGACTTCGACCCAGTCGTTGCGTTCCAGCGATTCGGCTGCCGCGCAATCCCTTCCCCAGAGAACTAGAGTAGCGGAGCAGGAGTCGTCGGCAATGCTGACGTTGCAGACCTTGCCTTTTCTCCCGTTTTTCTCGAAGCGCTTCAGCGCGAAGACGTGGAGGACTCTTACGCGCACATTAGCGGTTGTTCCGGCTTCTACTGACGCAAGGGGCGTGAACTGCGGCGCTGGTTCAGGTTTTTTTACGTCCATTCCGTTTTCCCTCGCCAGGAGTTCGAGTGCAGCGTCTTCGGCGAGCAGTCCCGCGAACTTTTCCTGCTTTTCAGCAATTTTCGCGGCGAGCTCCTGCTCGGTCCAAGCAGTTTTTGCCACGAGCTGCTGCTTCAAAGCGGAGTCCATCAGCAGGATTGAGGCGGCGAAGGAATAAGAAAGGGAAAGTCAGCGTTCTTCTCGCAGTTGCACGCGTCTTTTTCTGGCCTGCGTCAGCTCATTGATTTCTTTCACGGAAAAACCGGTTGCTTTGCTTAATTCGTCTTGCGAGGGAGGCCGGCCGAGCTTGCGCCTGAGTTCTTTGTGACGTTTGCCCAAGTAAGACATTTGAATGCGTTGCGTCCTTCCTATCTTGAGAAGTGCTCGTGAGTGCAGCCAGTCGTACACCCTACCTCGGACTCTTTTTCGTGCGTAGGCCTCGAAGCCGTCGGCATGCTTAGCTCTAGAAATGGATTCTACGAGGCCCAAGCTTGCTTCCTGTCGCAAGTCTTCGTTTTCCGGGTGCCACCACAAGTGACTGATTTCCTGACTTATTATGTATCGCCAGTGCTGGAATGCAGAATCCATCGCGTTTCTGCCTCCGGCGCGTGTTTTTGCTATCAGCTGTCTTTCTTCGTCCGTGGGCGGCTTGTACACGAATCTCTTCAGCCGCGCGGGTTCAACAACGCCGTATTTGGTTTTGACTGCCTTCATTCCGTCGTGGTGGACTTGAATGGCGCGCCGCACGTCTGTCCGTTTTATTGCCAGCAATTCGCTGTCATTCGGGAAGTGCCCTATTGCTTCCTCTATTTTCTCGAGTTCTTGTCTGAGTTTTTGCCAGTCGGCGAGCGGCGTTTTGTAGTCTATTTCGGTCTGTTGTGCGCCAATCTCTTGTTGAATCTGTTTCCTCAGTCCGGTGAGGCGCAATGCCCGTTCTATATCGAACCGCCTCGCGTCGTGCAATTCTTTTTTGGTTAGTTTAGTCAAACCCGCTTCAGCTATCGCTCGTCGCAGGTTTTCAGGCCTAAGTAACGAGAGGGCACCGAACTTTCTTTTCGTAGTGGTTCCAAGCAACTGCGCTATTCTCGTGGCCCCCGCGTGCGTCAAGTGAGCAGAAACCTTGGTTTTGCCAACGGCTTCCAGTTCTGCGCGCGTTGGAAGGCGGCCTAGTTTTTCAACGAACGGCTGCAGTTCGCGCAAGAGGTTTTCGTCGCGCGACAATGCGCGTTCTCCTATCAAGCGAACAGGCAAGCCGAGCTTTTCGCGCACCGCCGTATAGCCCCCGTGGTAAAGGCTTATCGCGTTGCTGATGTCGCTTCTTTTTATGCGGGCGAAAAACTTTTGAGAAGGCAGGTGTACTGGCTTGCCGTTTCCGTCCCTTTCAATGAATGGCTCGAGTTCTTTCGCAAGCGCTTCCCATGATTTCAAACGAGAGCCGGCCATGCAGTTGTTTTTGAAAACGGGTTTTTATTTAGCTGCCGCCCTAATTCTTGCGGGTGTTTTTGCATGGTGTTACTCGGAAAGCCTTGCGGCAAGATAGAGAAGTACTACGCCGACGTCGTCGCCAGGCAGGGCGCGATGCTGTTTTCGCTGGTCGACCCGGACAAGACGGGCGACGACAAGGGCGCAAAAATAGCTAGGGCAAGCTGCGACGCCGGAGCCGACGCCATAATAGTTGGGGGAAGCATTGGCGCGCAGGGCACTCTCCTCGACGACACGGTCAAGGCAATAAAGGAAAGCGTGAACGTGCCGGTCGTCTTGTTTCCGGGCAACATTTCCGGCGTTACGAAATACGCTGACGCGGTTTACTTCATGTCGATGCTTAACTCGCGGGACGTGTACTGGCTTTCAACAGCCCAGATTCAAGGCGCGCCGGTTGTCCAGCGCGCGGGAATTGAAGCCATTCCAACGTCTTACGTGGTTCTCGAGCCGGGTCGCGCGGTGGGATGGATTGGAAACGCAAACCTCGTCCCCCGCGACAGGCCGGACTTGGCTTACGCCTGCGCCCTCGCGGCGCGCTACATGGGCGCGCACGTGCTCATTAGCGACAGC
>JBFMEM010000103.1:0-3566 GCA_040753335.1 Microcaldota archaeon | reverse complement strand
TCCGCTCGCGCAAATGGCTTTAGTGTTAATGGGCGAAGGCGAAGCCTTCTTTAGAGGAGTGCGAATGCCTTCCGCGCAGGCGCTTGCAAAAGTGGGCGTGAAGCCAATCGAATTGCGAGCTCGCGAGGGTCTCGCGTTGTTCAATGGCGCGCAAACCATGACCTCGATTGGCGCGCTCGCGGTATACGACGCAGAACGCTTGTTGAAGACCGCGCAAGTTGCTGCCGCGTTGACAGTCGATACCTTGAACGCGGTTACGCTTGCATTCGACGCGCGCTTGCACGCCTTGCGTCCTTTCGAGGGGCAAAACGTGATTGCCGAGAACTTGCGCGCGTTGCTTGCAGACAGCGAGGTATTGAAGAAGCCGAAGAAGGACGTGCAGAGCGCGTACAGCCTCCGCTGCGTTCCCCAAGTGTTGGGTGCTTCGCGTGACGCAATCGCATATGCGCGCAAGCAGGTGGAAATTGAAATGAATTCGGTTGCCGACAACCCGATTTTCCTTACGGCGGACAAGACTTATTTGGCGGGCGGCAATTTCCACGGCCAACCCATCGCCTACGCGATGGATTTGCTGGGAATAGCCGTCGCGGAAATCGGAGACATGGCGGAACGCCGAGTAAACCGCTTGCTCAACCCCGCGCTGAACGCGGGTTTGCCGGCGTTCCTGGTGGCGGAGGGCGGCGGCCTTAATTCGGGGTTGATGATTGCGCAGTACACCGCCGCGGCGTTAGTGAGCGAAAACAAGATTCTCGCATCGCCGGCCAGCGTGGACTCGATTCCCTGCAGCGCGGACCAGGAAGACCACGTAAGCATGGGCACCATTGCGGCGAGAAAAGCGCGGGAAATCATCCGCAATGCCGAGGCGGTTGTTGGCATTGAATTGATTTGCGGCTGCCAGGCATACGAGTTTCAGAAGCCGGCGAAGTTGGGCCGCGGCACCGCGGCTGCCTACGACGCCGTGCGAAGCGTTTCGCCGAAAGTAGAGGAAGACCGAGAGTTTTACCGCGACATTGAAGCAGTTGCCTCGCAATTAGTGCGTTCGGGACGGCTCTTGGCGAAAGTCGAGGAAAAAGTGAAGCTGAAATGAACAAAATAGTTAGAGAACTGGAGAAAAAGCTTTCAAAGAAAACGGCGTTGCTGGTAATCGACGTGCAAAACGATTACTGCAGCCCCAGCGGAGCTCTTGCGAAAAGCGGCAAGCCAATGCAGTGCATCCAAGAAGCCGCTGAGAAAACAATCGCCGTTGTTGAACAAGCACGCGAAGCCAGGGTGCCGATTGTTTTTACGCGCATGGACTACGATTTAGAAAAAATTCCGGCAAACAACCTTGAGCGGCTGAAAATCAATAAAATGGAGGGACTTTGTGCGCCGGGCAGTTGGGGCGCTGCGTTTTACAAGGTCAGGCCTAAGAAAGGCGACCGAGTCGTGACGAAAAACTTCTACGATGCATTCTTCCGGACCGATTTGGGAAAATGGCTTGAGAAAAAAGATGTACAAACCATTTTACTGTGCGGAGTTGTAACCAACATCTGCCCTCTTCTAACTGCCGCGGAAGCGTATTACCGCGGTTATGACTTGGTTGCCGTAAACGATTGTTTAGGGGCGTACGAAGACCAAGAATCTGCACTGCATTACATGCGCCAGCAATTCGCCGCAACTGTTGCGTGCTCAAACGAGGTAATAGGCGTTTTAAAAGCAGTGAAACAAAATACTTAGAACTTGGCGGTAATGCACATGCCGAAAGAAGAATTGTCTAAAGAACTGCTTTCGCCGCCTCGCGGCACGCGCGACTTCCTGCCTGAGGAAAAGCTGTTGCGCGACGGTCTCGAGCGCAGGCTCGAACAGGTTTTCCAGCGCTTTGGCTTCAACCCCCTTGAAACCCCTGCTTTCGAGCGTTTTGAAGTGCTGGCAAGCAAGTACGCCGGCGGAGAGGAAATCCTCAAGGAAACTTATTCGTTCGAAGACCAGGGAAAGCGAAGGCTGGGACTGCGTTACGACTTGACGGTTCCACTGTGCCGCGTCGTCGCCTCCAATCCCTCGCTTGCAATGCCCTTCAAGAGGTACCAAATCGCTCCAGCTTGGCGCGACGGGCCCGTAAAACTCGCTCGCTACCGCGAGCTAGTGCAGTGCGACGTCGACATCGTCGGCGCCGCAAGCGGCATTGCAGACGCCGAAGTGATTGCAGTCGCCTGCGCCGCGCTGTCCGAACTTGGTTTTGACTACGAAATCCGCGTGAACAACCGCAAGTTGTTGAACGGAGTGCTCGAGTGGGCGGGCGTTCCCCCTGAAAAGAAGGCCGGGGCGATTCTCGCCGTAGACAAGCTCGCTAAAACAGGGCGCGACGCGGTCGAGAAAGAGCTGCTTGAAGAGCGCGACGTTCCGATCAGTTCGGCGAAGAAAATAATGGAGTTCATTTTGCTGGCCGAAGGCGACGCGGACAAGGTTTTGGAAGAACTGTCGCGCATGCTGAAGGACTCCGAGGAAGGAAAAAAGGGTTTGACGGAACTCATGGAAGTCCTCGACTTCCTGGACGCGTTCGGAGTGCGCGACAAAATCGTTTTCAGCGCCTCCCTCGCAAGAGGATTGTCGTACTACACGGGAACGGTTTTCGAAGGCTATTTGAAGAACTCGCAGATTGCTAGCAGCGTGTGCGGCGGCGGAAGGTACGACGACCTTGTAGGCGCGTTCAGCGGCAAGCCCACTCCCGCAGTAGGCATTTCGCTCGGGCTCGAAGTGCTTTTGGAGGCGGTGAAGCTCGGCTTGAGCAAGCCCTTGGGAACCGGAAAAACGGTTGCGCGCGTTTTCGTCGCGCCCATAAAGACCCTCAACGAATCGATCAAGGTGGCGCAGCAACTGCGCGCGGCCGGAATAGCCGCTTCGCTTGACTTGCTCGAGCGCGGCGTCAGCAAGAACCTGGACTACGCTTCAAAGCAGGGAATTCCTTTCGTGGCAATAGTTGGGCCGCGCGAGGCGAAGGAAGGGAAAATGACGCTGCGCAACATGGTTACGGGCGAGGAAAAGGTTTTGACCGTCGAACAAGCAGTGGAAGCAGTCATAAACGCCTAGAACCAGAGAGTGACGACGCGAGGGGGTGTGTAAGAATGCGTGAATTTAAGTTGGGCGACTACTCGTTTGCGCTCGTGCGCAAGCCGTCTAACGTTTTCAGAGGCTCTGAACGCGAAAAACTGGTTGACGAGTTAACTGACGTCGCGCGAAGTGCTTTCGGCCCGCACATGACGCGGGAAGACGTTGCCGCCCACGTGCTGCCTGTCTCGTCGCTTTTACTCATAAAAAAAGGCGGCAGCGTCGTAGGCTTTTCCGGCACCGAAGTGCTTACGTTAAACCGCAAGAAATTTGTTTACTTGACTGGCAGCGCCATCAAACGCGAAGAGCAGGGCCAAGGCCTTTACTCGCTGGAACGCGCGCTGTCCCTACTTGCCGCCGGCACTCAAGCCAAGCCTCACTTCGTGGGGGCAAGAACCCAAAACCCGCTGGTCTACGCCTTCTTGGCGAAAATCGGCGTCTGGCCGCGGCACACCGCCGAAAACCCACCCTCACACGTTGTC
>JBFMEM010000102.1:0-3691 GCA_040753335.1 Microcaldota archaeon | reverse complement strand
TCTCCCAAAACCATGTACGCGGAGAAAACGACGCCAGCAGCTTCTAGTCCAAGCATGCCATTCGTATAGGCAAAAAGCGTGGAAGCACGGCGTAGTGCCCCCACTACATGCACCTCAACGCTAAATAACCTTGCGAAAAATCTTTTTTAACTTCCTCGAACTCAATTCGCTTTCTGCTGAAAACAGAGATTATTCCTGAACAAAGTCCCTTGAACAGCGTGAAACGCGACTTGTTGGAGAAACTCGTGAACGGGTAATACTTGGCGGTAATCACCGGCTTCACGCCGGTTTCCGCCCTGATGTCCCCATATCCCAAGGCCGAGAGAAAATCGGTTAAGAACCCCCTGCCCCCGCCTTTTTCCGCCGAAGCTATTTTTTTTCCGCTTTCGAACGCCGCCTCGAAAAGCAGGCTCTCGCCGCCGTGCAGTTTCTCCAACTCACTTTCAAGAAAATAAGGAAGGCTGACTTCTGCGTAAAAAAACCGCTCACCCTTCCTCACGAGCCTGCCCTCGGAGTACCGAAAAAAACCGCTGTCCGTAAGGCTCTTCAAAGACTTTTTGGCGTAAGTGCAGGTCCTGGGTTGATTTGCTTGGAGGTATGCTGAATCGATTTTAGGTGCTGAAAGTTGTTTCTCGCTGAAGCGAAGTTTTTTGCCGAGGACTTTGCTTGGCGCGCACAATATCATACACTCTGAGTCGCCACGACCTTGGCACGCCAATGAAACGCCTTCGACCATTGCATCCTGCACCATGAACGCCCATATTCCGGCGATTCCGCCGTCGCCCATCACCCGCCCCACGCCATTTTTGCTGCAGATGATGTAGTCATCCAGCGTTATTTCGAATGTTTTCTTGTTTAAGTCAATCGAGTGCGAAACATTGGCAGCATAAACCGCGCAAACGTATCTCGTGAGAAAATACGCGAAATTAAGGAAATCCTTTTGGTTTGAGCCATTCCACTGCGTAAAACCAGACAACGAGGCGTAGGAGTAGCCGAATTTTTTACCTGAAGAGTACAACGCAGCCTCGCCGGCGCCACCGAATTTCTTCTTGAACGCGTTTTCGACGTTCACAAGCAACGTTTCCGGAATGAAGACGTCGCGCGTTAAAGCGCTGCTACCCCGTTCAACAACAGGCGCTAACACGAAGCCAGGTTTGTCTATTACTTCCCATCGAGGAAGCAAGACATTGCGTACGAACCAAGTTACTGCATCGTCTTTAATCTTCACTTATCGCCGCCTTCGTGATGCGGTTTTTCGAGTCGACGAAAACGACTTTCGGTTCGACTTTCTCATCATCTGAAACTATTCCGAAAGCCATTATCACGACGATGTCGCCTGGCAGTCCTAGCCTTGCAGTAGGGCCATTCAAACAGATCTTTCCCGAATTGTGCGGAGCAGGAATTGCGTAGGTTTCGAAACGCGTTCCCATGTTCAGGTTGGTTACAAGCACTCTTTCGTTAAGGATAATTCCCGCTGCATCCATGAGTGCTTGGTCGATTGAAATGCTGCCTATATAGTGAAGGTGCTCGTCCGTAACGGTTGCGCGGTGTATCTTGGATTTTAAAACATGGTGCAGCAACTAAAGCGCCTCTAAGTTTGAAGATGGAATCAACACGCCGTTGCGGCCGAATTCAAATGAGTAGACGCCTCCTTTTATTGGCGTGTTTCGCATTTTCTTGACTTCCAGCGTGCGGTGGTTTTCCTCGCCGAGCGACGTGGCTTTTAGGATGATGACGCCGTCGCAAGCGAATTCGCTGAGCGTGTCGCGGCTGTACCAGTTGCTGTTTTCGCTCAACTCGCTGGTCATGATGGTGGTAATGCGGTGGGACTGAAGCATTTTCACGAGCGTGACGAGAACGCGTCTGACGACGAGGCCGTCCCACTCGGGGGGGAAGACCGCGGGGGCAGGAGCGCCGTAAATGGCTTCCTCGGCTTCCACGCCCTCGACGTTAGTGACTTTCGACAGCGTGTGGGCGTACAGGCTGAGGGTGGTCATGGAATCGACGACCATGCGGCTTGGCTTGAACGAGTTGATGGTGGCCTTGATTTCGCCGAGCACGCCTCCAATACTGTCTTTTGAAATGTTTTTTATCAACAGTTTTTTCTGTTTCTCGAGTTTTTCAATCGGCCACCCGAATTGGTTGCATTGGTCGCGGATCTTGTCCTCTCTTTCCTCGAAAGTGAAGTAAACCGCGCGCTCTCCCGTCGCGGCTCCCTTGGCTAGGAACTGGAGGGCCAGCACCGTCTTGCCTGTTCCGGCCGCGCCGGAAACCAGCACAACCGATTCGGCCGGAATTCCTCCGCCAATCAATGCGTCCAAGCCGGACACGCCGGTCTTGACCCTGTCTATTCCAACCATGGTAGTCACCTCGAATGAGTGGATTCTGTGCTTTAAGTAAAAGCACAAAAAATAACCGAGGCCTCCTTTAAAGCTTTGCCCAACGCGGGTTACAAGCGTTTTAAATAACGGCCTCGTTATTCAAACCATGCCTGAAAAAAAGCCGGCGGGCGTTGGCCCCAAGAAAAGCCAGTCTGTCGTGAAAATGGCTTTGAACGAGAAAGGCGAAGTCATCTACCGCCGCGAAGGCGTGGTGGGAGGAAGTCGTTTTGCTGCAGGGGCGGCCGTGGAGGCAGTCAACCGCATCAAGACGGGAATTTCTGGTTTTGATGAACTGCTTGAAGGCGGAATTCCGCGGGGTTCGACTACCCTCATTGCCGGCGGCTGCGGCAGTGGAAAAAGCATTTTCTGCATGCAGGCGCTCGTCAACGGCGCGGCCTTGTACGGCGAGCCCGGCGTCTACATTACTTTCGAAGAGTTGCCGGAGAGCATGCGGGCGGCTGGAGCAATGTTCGGCTGGAAAATCGAGGCCCTCGAGAAGCGCAAGTTACTGAAAATAATTTTCAAAGACCCTTACGAAATAAAGGACTTCAGCAAAACCCTTTCAGGAGAACTGTATTACACGCTGCGGGACATTAATGCCAAGCGCGTGGTCATTGACTCGATTACTTACTTGGGGTCGACTGCGGCCACCACTTACGAGGTGCGCAAGACGGTCGCGACGCTGGCGCGCAGGCTCAAGGAAATAGGGTGCACGACTTTCCTCGTTTCCGAAATTCCGGAGGGAGGAGCGGGAGTCGGCCGGTATGGAATGGAGGAGTTCGTGTCAGATGGAGTAATCAACTTGCACAACATTCTCATCAAGGACACGAGGCAGCGTGCGGTCGAGATTCTGAAAATGCGGCGCACGAAGCACGATACTCTCCTTCACCCATTCAGGATAGACGACAAGGGCATTACCGTGTTCCCCCACGAACAGGTCTTCAAATAAAAATGCTTTTAAAGCAATTGATGCTAATGACGGACAGCAACGGAGGTTTTCATTAATGAAAAGAGGACAAACAGCTTTAGAGTATTTGGTGACTTACGGCTGGGCTATTCTAGTCATCGTCATCATTGCCGCAATCCTGTGGTACTTCGGAGTCTTCAACCCGTCGAAGTGGACGCAGGAAAAACAATGCGGCGGGTTCTCGAGTCTTCAGTGCATGGACTTCAAGGTAAACTCCACTGGCGTTCTTCAAATAAAACTCGGCAACAAAGCTGGAGTTGGAATGACGAACGTGATGATAAACAACGGCACGACAACAACCAACGCCTCGTGCACAACTCCAATTGCCGCAAACAAGCAAACC
>JBFMEM010000101.1:0-3710 GCA_040753335.1 Microcaldota archaeon | reverse complement strand
CATTAGGCATTTGGAAAAGAAGTTTAAAAAACAGGCGCGCCGTATTTTTTTCATGCTGCGAAAGGAAACAAGCGATTGGCTGAAGCAGGCGAAAGCCGACCTTAAGACCGCCACGCACTGTCTTGACTCGAAAGATTATTACGCATGCGCTTTTTTCAGCCAGCAGGCGGGAGAAAAAGCGCTGAAGGCCTACTACATTCACGCTAAAAACGACGTTCCCACGAAGACGCACAACGTTTACGAACTCGCGATCAAGCTCAAGCTTCCCGAACGCATGGTCGCAATCTGCCGGCGGCTTGCCCCGCAGTTCGTTGTCAGCAGGTACCCCGACGCGGTCGGAGGCGTGCCGTCGGAACTCTATGACGAAAACGGCGCGTCGGAAGTGCTTGACGAGGCAGTCGAGTTGGTTGAATGGCTGGAAAAACAAATCCTGCGCTGAAGCAATTCGTCGCGGCGATAAAGAAAAAATTCAGGCCGGAGCGCGTGCTCTTATTCGGCTCGCGCGCGAGAGGGGAAGCGCTTGAATCGAGCGACTACGACTTGCTGATAGTAGCCGATTCCTTTCAAAAATATTCCTTCACCGAACGAATCTCGAAAGCACTGGAGCTGCTGAAAAAACCGCTCGGCGTCGACATAGTGTGTCTCACACCCCGCGAATTCAGTGAAAAAACAAAGCAGCTCGGCACAGTCCGCGAAGCGGCGAGGCAAGGAATCCCGCTCTGAATACCTTTCTCCGCGCAGGCAAAGCTTTTTTATATTCTGTCTCCGCAATTTCACTCACTAATACTTGAGGAGGACTGGGAAAATGGAAAGCATTTTGAGCGACGCGTTAAGACACTCCGGCAGCAAGGCAGCTGGAGCCGGGTTCAAGAAGGAAAGCGAATTCTTTGAAACCCCGAAAATCATGGTAGTCGGAGCAGGCGGCGCTGGCTGCAACTCCATAAACCGCTTGGCAAGAGCGGGCATAAAGGGAGCCGAGCTCGTTGCAATCAACACCGACCGGCTTCACCTGACGACGATTTCCGAGTCGGCCAAGAAAGTATTAATCGGCGCGTCCATCACGAGAGGACTGGGGGCAGGCGGATACCCTGAAGTGGGCGCAAAGTGCGCGGACGCCTCGCGCGAGGCGCTCGAGAAAATCCTGGAAAGCTCGGACCTCGTATTCCTCACGGCAGGAATGGGCGGAGGAACCGGAACGGGCGCGGCGCCGATAATCGGGGAAATAGCGCGCAAGCAAGGCGCGATAGTCATTTCAATAGTCACCTACCCCTTTGCCTTGGAGAGGGCAAGGCTCGAAAAGGCCGACGTCGGCCTCGACTCGCTCAAGCCAAACAGCGACACCATAATCGTGATTGACAACAACCGCCTCGTGCAAATAGTTCCCAACCTGCCGATCGACCAGGCGTTCAACGTCGCGGACGAAATCATTGCCCGCGCAGTCCGCGGAATAACCGAAACAATCACCACGCCGTCGTTGATCAACCTAGACTTCGCCGACGTCCGCGCAGTAATGTCTAACGGCGGAGTGTCGATGATCGCAGTAGGCGAGGCAAAGGGGCCCAACAGGGCGAAGGAAGTGGTCGCGAACACGTTGAACCACGCCCTGCTGGACGTGGACTACACCGGCGCAACCGGAGTGCTCCTGCACATCACGGGCGGGCCTGACATGACGCTCGGAGAATGCAACCACATCGGCGAAGCGCTGACCGAGAGAGTAGACCCCAACGCAACCGTAATCTGGGGCGCGCGCATCGACCCCAACTTCGAAGGCAAAATCGAGGCGATCGCCATATTCACTGGCATCTCGAGCCCGTACGTCCTCGGAAAAAGCAGCCGCGAGCCCTCGAGCCGCCGCGCAGGCGAAGAGGAAGTCGCGGACATAGAGTTCCTGTAACGCTGACGCCTCACAATTTTCTTTTTGCGGCCGGTTTCTTGGCCGCCTCAACTCTTTTTATTGAATGCGGTCTAACTTCCTGCAGGTAGTTTCCGTGCCGAAGACAATTGCCTTAAACCTAAAGACCTACGCCGAAAGCACTGGAGAAAACGCTTTGGCGCTGACGGAAGCAGCCGACGCGGCCGCCAAAGACTTTCCCGCCGTCCAAGTAATAGCCGCGGTGCAGGCGCCCGAACTGCGCTGGATCTGCGACAAGAAATTCGCTTACGCCAAAATCTTCGCCCAACACGCCGACTCCAATCCCCAAGGCGCGTTCACGGGCTCGGTAACCCTCGAAGCCATTAAAGCAAGCGGCGCGGCCGGAACGCTGTTGAACCACGCCGAAAAAAAAGTACTGCTGACGGACGCCGCGAAAACCATTTCCCGCGCAAACGCGCTTGGCTTGCAGACAATCGCGTGCGCGAAAGACGTGTTGGAAGGAGAGGCGCTGGCCGAGCTAAAGCCCACTGCCGTAGCGGTAGAACCGCCGGAACTCATTGGAAGCGGCGTGAGCGTGAGCAAAGCCCGTCCCGAGGTCGTGCAGAACGCAGTGAAGAAAATCAAGCACGCCAACCCCAAAGTACAAGTCCTCGTGGGCGCAGGCGTTTCCACGCCGGAAGACGTGAGAAAATGCTTTGAACTCGGCGCCGAAGGCGTGCTGTTGGCAAGCGCGTTCGTGAAAGCAAAAGAACCCGAGCAGTGGCTGAGGGAAGCGCTGGAAGCTCTTTCAGAAGCAGAGGAGACCAAACTTGCGGAATCGCTTGTGGAAAGATCACTTGAGCAAAGCAAAGTGGTTGACGAAAAAACGTTGAAAAACGCGCTTCACAAATAACGTTCAGGGGATACTTCCTAAAAATTCCTTTTCGACTGCTTCAGCCAAGGCTTTTTCATAGTCTTTGAAAGGATTGACGTCGCGGCAGGGCTTTGCCTCATTTCTAAGGGAAAGCAACGAACTCTTCTTTAGAGCTTTTTTACGGAAATAACCAACTCCAGACTGGCTTATACTACTTTTGCTTTTTAACCCCTTGAAGTGCAAGTCGCCGGTAAGCACGATTGCATCTTCTTTCGTGGCGACCGCGAGAATTATCGCACCGGCAAGCCCCATTCCACCGCGGTGGTGCTCGGCCCACAAACGGCCGGCAAGGTCGGCGACTTCCTCATCGATTTCGACGAGTTTCGTCCGCTGGCGTATGCTGGCTAAAACAGGGGCGACTTCGTCGCCCCTCCCTCCTCGGTGAAATTTTGCCGCTATTTCGGCGAGCACTACGCCGCAGCTTATTAGTTCGGCTCCCGAAGCAGTGCAGTCTGTGAAATGTTTAGCCTTAGGCCCATTGGTAAACGCTTCTATCCAGCCGTAAGAGTCTATCAGGTACCTAGACATGAAAACCCCAGCTTTGCCTTATTTTCTTCATGGAAGGTCCTTTCCTGAGGTCGGGATACTTCCCAAAAAGCGACTCCAGTTTTGGCACGGGCACTAACGACACTTTGTTGTCCTCGACAAAAACCTCCAGCTTCTGGCCCTTCTCAATGCAAAGCAACTGCCGTACCCACTTAGGTACGACTATTTGAAACTTGGGCGAAACAACCACAGCATGCTCCATATCATCACGTAAAGCTAATGCTATCGATGAAAGCTTTACTAAAGCAATCGATAGGCAACCGCCTAGGATTGGAACAACTACATTCTCTTCGGCGCAGTCATTCCCAGCAGGCCGAGCCCGTTTTCCAAAACAATTGAAGTAGCCTTTACCAGCGCGAGCCTCCGCGCAACCGCTTC
>JBFMEM010000100.1:0-3732 GCA_040753335.1 Microcaldota archaeon | reverse complement strand
TTACGGCGCGAGCATAGGCAGCAACGCCAACGAATACGGCGTTCTTGGAAAGGGAGACTCTGGCGGCGTTAAAGGCTGTGCCTCCGGCACTGACTGCGGCCTACTTTATGGATTATTGGCCTACTCTAACTATGGGGTTTACGGCCGTTCCTCAAGCAGTACGGCGATAACCAACAGAGGAGTATATGGTTATGCGAGTAGTGCTACTAACGACAATATAGGGGTTTATGGCTATGCTTTGGGAACCAGTGGTACTAACAACTATGGTTTATACGGCTATGCCAGCGGCAGCGGCACTCTCTACGGCATTTACGCATACGCGCCATCCACTGGAACAAACCTTTCGGGTTATTTCGTGGGAAATGTTCAGGTCACCGGCACTCTTTCCAAGGGAAGCGGCAGTTTCTTGATCGACCACCCGCTTGACCCAAAAAACAAGGTGTTGAGACATTCTTTCGCCGAGTCACCCGAGATGCTTAACATTTACAAAGGAAACGCGAAAACCGCGGGCAGGAAGAAGGTAATTCAAATGCCCGAGTGGTTTGTTGCGTTGAACGGAAAAGACTCAAGCGACTACTCGTTTGCGGTCACGCCGTTGAAGAGCTTCTGCGGCGGCTACTACGTCGACAACTCGGAAATCGCTTCGAAAGGAAGGTTTACCGTAGTTACGGAGAAGGACTGCGAGTTCTCGTGGGTAGTTTACGCGGTGAGGCACGACGCCTTTGCGTTAAAGAACCCCGTGATAGTCGAGCAGTCAAAGGAAGATGCAAACCTGGGTTCGGATTGCTACCTGTCGCCGCAAGCGTTTGGCGCGAGTGAAAAGGAAGGATGCGAGTACCAGAGGGAACACGCCGGCAAGTAGGGGATTACTTCGCCGTGCTTGCCTGCGCCCAGTCCTGCTCGAACGCCGCAAGGAATTCTCGGGCCAGGCGCTCGTTTTCCACTATTAACGCGGTTTCGCGGTTTTCGTACAAGGCGTGACGCGACCAGTTGATGCTTCCGACCAGAATTTTTTTTCCGTCGACGATCGCGAGCTTGGAGTGCGTGTTGGCGTAGTCAGTGGTCGCCCAACGCACTTCAACGCCTTTGCTTGCCAGGAACTCTGCGGTGGCGAGGTTGTTGTCTATGCGGGGTTCTAGAATTAATCTCACCCGCACGCCCCTCCCGGCGGCTTGGACGAGCGCGTCTTTGAGTTCGCTGGAAGTGAATACGTACATTTCGACGTCAATGCTCTGTTGCGCGGAAGCAAGGAAGGCCGTCAACTCGTCCGCGGTTCCCGGCGAAATGAGTGCTTGCGCGGTTCCGTTTAAGCACGCTGACGGCGAAGCGGTGAAGAAGGCGGTTGCGCCGGGCTCGGCGTAAAGAAACAGTACTGCCGTCGCGCCGAGGAGGAAGCCGGCTGCTAAGACGAGTGCGCTGCGCATTTGGTTACTTCCTGCGTTTTCTTGCAACAGCTTTTCTTGGCGCGGGTCTTGCGGACAATTGGTTGAAGGCGTTTGCGACGCAGCCGGCGTTGAACAACTGCGCGTAAGCGAAGCCGAGGACTGCCACTGCGCACGCGAGCGCGACCACCGCGAGCACTGCGTTGTTCAACGAAAAGCCCGCTGCCGCCCAGGCGATTCCTGCCGCGAGGGGCGGGACTAGGCTCAGCACGGCGATTACTGCGGACAGCACTGCAGCTGCAACTAGGGTCGCGAGGGTTTCAAGTGGGTGCTTGAAGAAAGTGCCGAAGCTTTCGCTTATTCCTTCGAACGCGTTTGCGTTGCGCGACATTATTGCGTAAATCGTGAAGAGGAATGCGAGGCCGAAAAAGACGGAGACGATGAAGTCGGCCAGCCCGAACAGCGCTCCGGCGAAGGGAATCGCTTTCAAGGGCGTGAAGACGATTGCCTGCACTATTCCGACCAACGCGATTACGATGACTGCAAGCAGGGCGCTCAAATAGTTTTTCTTCGCCGCGTCCGCGCTTTGCTTGAGAGAAGAGTTGGTCAGCGCGTTGTGGGCGAAGAAGGCGTGCACGAACACGGAGGCAAGCCACAGGAGGAGCAAGAGCGCCAGCAACAGCATTACCGCGCCGCCTGCCACTGCAATGGCTTGGGCGGGCGCCGTTGTGGACAGCGCTTGGGAAACGCTGCCCGTAAGGGCGTAGACTTGGAGAAACTGTTTGGCCAAAGGCATTATGAGCACAAGCGGCAGGAGCAGCAGCGAAATCGCTATTGCCATCCACACGAATTGAATCGCGAGCCTCCTGCGGTTTCCAGCGAAAGCGAATCCAGCGTCAATCATTCTCGAGTAATCCAAGACAAACCCCTCCTCCGAGAAGGGGAAGGCGAAAGCAGTTTTTAAGCGTTTTCAAGAAAAAGAAGAGGGGTTCAGCGTTTTCTCTCGAGCCAGCGTTTTTTCGCGATTTCCACTTTCGCGGCCGGCGCGTGCCGCAGCGTCACAAGTTTTGCTGTAGCAGAGGGGAGGTGTTTCGCCGCGGCGACCGCGCGTTCGAAGTGCCTCTGCTGCCGGGCGTAATCGGGGTGCAAAACGTATTTTCGCCGCATTATTTGCAGTACTCTCGGGCTAACCGGCACGCGGGCTTCGGCCGCCTGCATTGCGGCGTGGTCGGCGTAGCCGACGAACGCGTTTTCCAGTTGTCTTGCTTCCGCGCCTCTCGCACTCGCAAGCCGCTTCATCATTACCGTCGCCGTTTCGTCCAAAGGCATTTCAAAGCCGCCGGGAAGGCGTGAAGCGATTCTTGCGGCCAGCCTGTCGGGAATGGGCACGATTGGAATCATGCCGATTGCGCGGTAGGCGGCGTAGCCGAACGGGTGGCGGACCAGCATTTTTCCTTCTTCGACCATGGTCCTGAGAACATCGGCAGCGACGCTCGTTTCCTTGACTGCGTGGGGCTGCAGGGCTCGTGCCAACCGGATTTTGCGTTGCCAGTCCCTGCGTTGTTCGGCAAGGGGTCCTTTGAACAATGCCATGAAAAGCTTTCTACAATTTGTTTAATAAAGAGCTTTGCCCCGGGGCTAACCGATTTATACTTCTCCCGCGTTTTTTTCGTGCAATGGACTTCCTCCTTTTGACCGAGGTTTTCGAGCGCATCGAGGCAACGCGCAAGCGGCTCGAGTACACGGACGAGCTCGCGAAGTTGTTCGCGCAGGCCAAGCCAAGCGAGGTAAAGCGCCTGGCGTACTTGTGCAACGGCATCCTCGTCCCCCAGCATCTCGGAATCGAGTTGGGAATAGGCGACAAGCTCGCGGAACAGGCAATTTCAATGGTTTCCGGCAAAAGCGTCGCCGAAGTGGAAAAAGTGTTCAAGCGCACGGGCGACCTCGGGTCGGCTGCGCAGGAAATTCTTTCCAAAAAAACCCAGCAGACCCTGTCGGCCCAGGCGCTTTCGCTGGAAAAAGTGTATGACAACTTCATGCGCGTTGCAACCGCTTCCGGGGCGGGGTCGCAGGACACCAAGGTCAAGACCTTGGCGGAATTGTTGTCCAACGCCTCGCCTTCGGAAGCCAAGGTAATCGTGCGCCTGGTTCAGGGAAACCTGCGCATGGGAGTCGGCGAGTCAACGATTCTCGACGCGCTGTCGGTGATGAAAGCGGGGGACAAGAGCCTGCGGCCCGAGTTGGAGCGCGCGTTCAACCTCACTTCGGACATCGGCTTGGTTGCGGAAATGTTTTTCAAGAAAGGAATCGATGGCGTTAGGTCTGTCAAGCCCGTTCCGTTCAACCCCAT
>JBFMEM010000099.1:0-3748 GCA_040753335.1 Microcaldota archaeon | reverse complement strand
CGGTTCTGAAGGAAAACGCGCCGGCGATAAACAAGGCAATGGAGAAATACGTTCCGCGGAAATACGACGCGGCTTCGCTCGAGTTCACGTGCGGGAGGCCGTCTTACGCGCCCGACGCGGAGTCCGCCACCAAAGCGTTGTCCGAGCCAATATGGGACTTGCTGGACCGCGGCGGAAAACGCTGGCGGCCCGCCTTGTTTCTGCTTACAGTCGAAGCACTGGGCAAAGACTCGAAGGAATTCGTTGACTTTGCGGCTGCGCTGGAAATACTTCACAACGGGTCCCTGATCGTAGACGACTGCGAGGACTCTTCCGAACTCCGCCGCGGCAAGCCGTGTACCTACAAGACGTACGGCATCGACGTCGCGATAAACGCTGGCAACGCCATGTACTTCCTTCCGTTCCTCGCGTTCTTCAAGAACAAGGTTGACGAAAAAACGCGGGCCGCTGCTTACGAGCTGATGCTGCAGGAAATGCTTAACCTGCACTTCGGCCAAGGGTGGGACATTTGGTGGCACAAGGGCGGAAAGAAAGACGTCAGCGAGAAGGAGTACCTGCAGATGTGCGCGTACAAGACTGGAACTCTCGCGAGAATGGCTGCCAAGCTCGCTGCGTTGCTCGCGGGCGCGGACGGGAAGAAAATCGACGCCCTCGGAAAATTCGCTGAAGCCATTGGAGTGGCTTTCCAAATTCAAGACGACTTGCTCAACATTTCGGAATCCGAGTTGGCCAAAGGCAAGGGGCTCGGCGAGGATGTTCATGAAGGCAAGAGAACCCTCATGGTGATTCACGCGCTCGCGCATTCGTCGAAAAAGGACGCGGAGCGCCTGCGCGCCATACTCGCCTCGCACCCGAGCGACCGCAGGACCATCGACGAGGCGATTGCGATAATGAAGGCGGCGGGTTCGCTGGATTACGCGAAGGCGTTCAGCAAAACGCTGGTGAAGGAAGCTTGGGACGGCGTCGATTCCCTCCTGCCTGCGTCGGACGCGAAGGAAAAACTGAGGGCTTTCGCGGACTACTTGGTTGAGAGAAGGGTTTAGGACTGCGGCCGCACTTGGACTTCGTTCGAGCAAGATTGGCTTCCGTCGATCGCGCCGTCGTTGGGCGTGACGCACGCCTTCCACACTTCCCAGCTCGACGTCTGGTCCGAGTGTATTTTCTCGAGCTCGTTCTGGTAAAACACTTGTATCTGGGCGGGAGTGAGAGTGCGGTTGTAGAGCTTTACGTCGTCTATCCACGCGTTGGCGAAGCCGGAGGTATAGCGGGCGTTGTACGCTACGCTGAAGTTCCACTCGTTGTCCGCAATCGTTCCCGAACACCCGGTGGTGTCCCAACTGTCTTTGACGCCGTTGATGTAAACCGCGTATTCCGCGCCGTCCCACACTGCCGCAATGAAAGTCCACTGGCTTGCGTTGAGTGCAGTCGAACTCTCGACGTCGCAGTTCACCCAGTCCGTGCCGAGCCGCGTTTCGCTTATGGCTCGGCTTGCGCGGTTGACGCTGACGCGGTAAGACCCTTCTTTGCCGAACAAATCCATGTTGGAACCGCCGCCCGCGAAATTGTTTATGTTAACCCAGCCGGTCAGGGTAAGCCCTCCGGTGGTGATGCTGGTGCTCGGCGAGTCGGCTACCGTCAGGCCGTCGTTGACTCCGTCGAAGTAGTAAGCCCCCGCGCCAACCGCACTCTCGCCCTCCCAAGTCGGGTCGTTGTAGGGCGTGCCGTGGTTTCCGTGCCCCGAGTAGTCTTTCGTCCACGTCGAGTTGCTTCCTCCTTCGAAGGGTATGTTCAACACGGCGAGGCTCTCGTTGTCAACAAACCAGTTGATTATGTTCTGGACGCTTGGCTCGCTTGCTTCGAGCCGGAAGTCGTCGAACAAGGCGTTTGCCTCGTGCGCTTCCAAGCCCGCTGCGCCGGCAGGGTTGGACGCGTCTGTTGCCGTGAGCGCTGAAGAATAGCCGGAGGCAGTTGTTACAGTGCACGAGAGGCTGGAGCCGCTGGCAGTAAAGTTTATGTAGTAGTCGACGCCGTGGTCTACAGTGTAAGCGGTTGAGTTGAGGTACCACGGGTCGCCCGTGCCTCCTCGCTCTGCGATTATGAACAAGTCTTGTCTCTCCGAGATCCTGCAAATATAGTAGTGAGTCGAGTCCACGAAGCGTAGGACGACGCCGGCGGCGTCGTAGTCCTCCGAAACAGGCATGTTGACCGTCGCGCTCGCGGAATAATCGCGGTAAACCTGGGACGCGAGAATGCTGACTTTCGAGTTCGTGTTGTCTTGTGCGTAGCCCGAGTATTTTTCGTTCTGGACCGACCACGTGCCGCCGTACTCAGTCCAATTAGTTGGGTCCACGCCGTTCGCGTAGCAGCCGAAGTCTTCCTCGTAAAACGCGCCCGCGCTGTCGGTCGTCGTCCACAGCGTGAGGTTGGCGTCGGTCGTATTGAGCGGGTGGTCGGTTGCATTCAGCGAAATGCTGGTCACGCTCGGCGGCGTCTTGCCTTGCGTGACGCTGGTTATAGTCAAGTCGGCGCTGCAGGTCTCGTTGCCGTCTTGCGTGCCGTCGTTTGGAGTGGCGCACGCGCGCCAGACGTCACACGAATTCGTTTCTTTTTCGCTCAAGAAACTCGTTTGGCCTTGGTACAACGCAATAATTTCTTGCTGCGAGAGCGTCCGGTTGTAGAACCTCACTTCGTCTATTGTGCCGTTGAAGAACTTGGTTCCCCCGAACACAGAGTGTTCGGAAGTGCCTACGAGCCACTTCTTGTTCGTGTCCAGCGGAGCCTGTATTCCGGTCGTCGAGTTTTTCAGCGCGCTGTTGTAGTAGAGCTTGAGCGCTCCGGCGTCGTACGTCACCGCCAAGTGAGTCCACTGGCTTGCCGGCGGGGGAACCCACGACTGGACGTAGCTGAGGGTGCCGCCGTTTCCGCGGTTGTGGAGAATTGTCAGCGACGTCGGGCTTTCCACGTATACTTCTATGTCGTCCGCGTCCGCCGCGCCCCTGTTGAAAATGACTTCGTACGCCTTCAGTTCGCGGGGGTACACCCACGCCTCGAGCGTGTACTGCGTCGTCATGTCGAGCGAGCTTGCCGCGGGCACTTCAATGTAGTCGTCAGTTCCGTCGAACGAGTACGCGCCTTTTCCGTCGTATCCTGAGGTCGAGCTCCATGCTGCGCCGTTTACTGTTCCGTTGTTTCCGTTCGTGGAATAGTCTCTGGTCCAAGTGGAGTTGCTTCCGCCTTCGAAGGGCATGTTCAAAACAGCTATTGACGCCGGTGGGCTGGAGGTGACGCGCCAGTCCCAAATCTTTTTTTCGCCGGGAACGTCCGGCGTGTAGGACGCAGTGAGGTTTTCATGACTGCGGTTCGTGCCGTAAGTTGATTCAAGCGAAACCGAAGGCGAAGGAGTCGGAGTCGGCGTGGGCGTTGGAGTGGGTTCTCCTGCTTCGGTCATTCCGATTGCTTCGCAGGCGCTGGAGTCGCCGGTTGCCACGCCTATGCACGTTGAGTCCCAGCACATTTCAATGCAGTGTCCGGACACGTCTCCGCCGTAGTCGAATGAGTTGAGGTACTTGCCGGGTTTTACCCACGCCGAGCCGTAGGGCGTGCCGACTGAGTACCTCACTATCGTTATGAGAAGGGAGTTCGGCCCGTCGTTGAATACCCATGCCGGCTGGCACTCCGTTATTTCTGGCGTCGACTCGCACGCGACGGTCACGAAAGTAGCGTTAGTGAAGTTGGAAATGAAGAGGTA
>JBFMEM010000098.1:0-3785 GCA_040753335.1 Microcaldota archaeon | reverse complement strand
GACGGCGTTCAAGAACTTCTTCGCCCCGGTGGTGGGCGCCTTGGCCGCAAGCCTTCTAGCAGTGTCGCTGCCGCTGGGCGTGCTCGGAATACTCGTCTTCAACTCGCTGCTGGGCGACCCGCGGCTCGGCGCGCTGTTGTTCAGCATCGTTCCCTTCTACAACTACGTCGTGTTCGGCTGGGCGTGCGAAGAACGCTCGGGACTCGCGCACTCTAAGGGAATTGCGGCGGGCCTCGTTGGAGCCTCCCTCGTCCTAGCGCTTTACCTACTGCTTGGCGCCGTAGTCGACGCGCAATAGCACGCTTATAAATTCGGAGGGTTTCACTAAAACAAGTGAGTGCCAATGGTCGTCAAAGAAGCCCCCCTTCCTTTGGAATACCGTCTCCTCCAGCAACACTCTCCAATTCCCCGACAATACCGTTTTCTGCAGGAGTTCGAACGCAGGATAATCAACCGCCTTCCGCCGCCTGAACACGAACTCGAACTCAGGCAGCGCGCGATTGCAAGCGCGCAACTGGGCCTCGCGCTCGCCGAAAAACGTTGGGCGAGCAAGGAAAACAGGGTCGTCGTGTGGCTGGGCGGCCTCTGCCACGACATCGGGAAAGGAAGAATGTGGAAGCAGTACTTGAAGCTGCATCCGGACGACATCTCTCCTGAACAGAAGCAGGTGCTAAAGCGCGTGCTGTGGGACTGGCACACGCGAAGGGCGCTTGAAATAATTCGTGAGGCCGCCGAGGCCGTGCAAAAAAAGGTAAATCCCCTGCCTGAAGAAAAAAACATGCTCAACCGCGTAAGGGAAGACATCCTGCAGCACGAAAACGTCGACGGCCGGCACAGCCGCACCGGCAGAATGATGGTGATTGCAGACGCCTACGCGGCGTACAGCCGCCAACTGCCGTACCGGCCCAAGCTCCGCACGCCCGCGGCCAGGCTGGCGCGAATAAGAAAAAAGTATTCCCATCCACACTACCGCGAGGCAATAGCGGCACTCGAGCGCCTCGCGCCTCACATCAGGAAAAGGTTCCCGATAGTCGAAGGTTGAACCCTTGTTTTACGAAGCGCTTTCCTTCGCCGCCTCGTTCATCGCGACCCTCGCCCTCACGGCAAAAGCGCGTTCGCTTCTCCTTCTCGCTGCGCTCGCAATTGTTTTGTTCGTCTTGTTCGGGCCCTTTGCAATAGCCGGCTTCATAATGGCCGTTGCAATACGGCTGTCGCTGCCTGCAAAGCAAGAAAAGAAAAAGAAGTAGGCTCCGTTTACACGAGGTTCAACGCGAAAGCCAGCAGGGCCGGCGCGAACACTAACGCGACGGTGTTGACTACTTTGATCAAGGAGTTCAACGCCGGGCCGGCAGTGTCCTTGAACGGGTCGCCAACCGTGTCTCCCACGACGGCCGCCTTGTGCGCCTCGCTTCCCTTGCCCCCGAATTCCCCGCCTTCAATGTACTTCTTTGCGTTGTCCCACGTGGCCCCAGTGGTGGTCATGAACACCGCCACCAGGAATCCGGATGCAATTGCTCCCGCAAGCAGTCCCGCCAGCGCCGCAGCGCCAAACAACACGCCCACGACGAGCGGCGAAAGCACTGCAATCAAGCCCGGAACCAAAAGCTCGCCGAGCGCCGCACCCGTGCTGATTTCAACGCACTTCGCGTAATCCGGCTTGGCCTTGCCCTGCATGAGTCCCTTGGTCTGCTTGAACTGCCTGCGCACTTCCTCGACTACGCTGAACGCCGCTTTGCCGACGGCTTTCATCAAGAACGAGCTGAACACGAAAGGCAGCATCGCTCCCACCAGCAGGCCGATGACCACAGACGCGTCAAGCAAGTTTATGACCGCCAGTTTGGCGGCGTCCGCGAACGCGGCGAACAACGCAAGCGCCCCGAGCGCCGCGCCGGCGATGGCGAATCCCTTCGTCGTCGCCTTGGTCGTGTTGCCAACCGCGTCCAACGCGTCCGTGACGCCGCGGACTTTAGAGGGCATTCCACTCATTTCAGCAATGCCGCCCGCGTTGTCCGTAATCGGCCCGTAGGCGTCGAGGGTAATGATTATTCCCGTAAGCGAAAGCATTGCAGCCGCAGCCAACGCCAGGCCGTACAAGCCGCCGACGTTGTAGGAAACCGCGATTGCCGCAACCACTATCAAGAGAATGGGGGCCGTGCTTTGGAGGCCGACCGCCATTCCGCTTATCAAGTTCGTGCCGGCGCCGGTCTTTGCCGCCGTGGCGACTTCCTTGACAGGCGCGTTTTCCTTGGCGGTAAAGTAGTCGGTGACGAAGACTATGGCGACGCTCGCGACTACTCCGACGACGCTTGCCGCAAACAAGTTTAAGTAATCGCTCATGAGGAAGTAGAAGCCGATTACGGCGAGCAAGGCCGTTGCGAAAACGCCTTTGTACAACGCCTTCATTATTTTCTTGTCGCGGTCGAGCTTCACCGCGTAAGAACCGATTATGGCGGCTATTGCGCCGACTGCACCCACCCACAACGGCAGTTCGACTGCCTGCAGGCCGTAAACCGAAAGCATCGTTGCACCGAGAAGCATTGCAGCAATTATTGTAACCACGTACGACTCGAACAAGTCGGCAGCCATTCCGGCGCAGTCTCCCACGTTGTCGCCCACGTTGTCCGCGATCACGGCAGGGTTGCGGGGGTCGTCCTCCGGAATTCCCTTCTCGACTTTGCCCACCAAGTCCGCTCCGACGTCAGCCGCTTTGGTGAAGATTCCTCCGCCGACTCTCGCGAACAACGAAATCAACGAGGCGCCGAGCCCGAAGCCTACGAGAACGCCGAGGTCGCCGAAAGCCACGTAAAAAGCGCTGACTCCAATCAAGCCCAATCCAACCACGGCAAGGCCGGTTACTTCGCCGCCCTTGAAAGCGACTTCAAGCGCGCGGGCAAGGCCGTCTTGAGCGGCGGCCGCGGCAGTGCGGACGTTCACGCGCACGCTCACCATCATTCCAACGTAGCCCGCGAGCGCCGAGCAAACCACTCCGCCCACGAACGCGGCGGCGATTTTCCAGCCGACTGCCAAGCCGATTACCGCGAAGAGCACCGCGACGAACGGAACCAGCGTGACGTACTGTTTCTTCAAGTAAGCGCCGGCGCCTTCCCTGATCGCCGCCGAGATTTCCTGCATTTTCGGCGTTCCCTTAGGAAGCCGCATGAGCCACCACGTCAAGTAAGCCGCGAAAGCCAGCACCAGAACCCCGATCGCCGCAACTGCCATGAATCCATTCATTTCACTTCACCTGAAAATAGTTTTTCCTGCATTCCTCGCAACAAAAGTTCCACCGCAACACGTTTTCCTTCTCCGGCGCGGCCGGCGAAAGCATGGGCGCGCCGCACGCGTCGCAACGCCCAAGCACCACGCTGTTTTCCTCGCAGTATTTCCTGAGCTCGACGTCCACGGCGGTGTACGCTTCGAGAGAATCCCGCCATTTCCTGAGTAGTGCGCCTTCGTCAACCAAAGTAACTTCCACCCGAGAGAAACCGGCTTCGTCATGGAAAAGCAAGCATCAATAAAAAGATTATGAACACGATTATCGCGCCGATGATGAGCCACCTGCTGGAAGACGGCGTGCTCCACAACCCCTTCGGCGAAATCCAAGACAAGCCCTTCTCCCGCTTCTCCTTCGCCGCTTCTTCCCCCGGCGGCTTTCTCCCGCCGCCCATTCCAACAACCGCCCCGCCTGGTTTTTCCTCTTCCTTCTTTTCCTCTTCCTTCCCTTCCTCTTTCTCTGGTCTCAGCGCTTCCCTGGCTTCCCTCAAGCCGCCGACGGGCTTTTCCCT
>JBFMEM010000097.1:0-3874 GCA_040753335.1 Microcaldota archaeon | reverse complement strand
CCTTTTGGCGCGGCGGCTGCAATGATTTCGGCAGACCGGATTATTTGCACTCCCCGCGTTTTTTCCGCGAAGCGGCCGAGGCTGCGCTCGTCTACTGACAAGTGGCCGCGGTATTCTTCTTTGAGCGCTTGCAGGAGCTTGTGCGGGTCTTCGATGAGCAGGCGCGTGGTTTTTTCGTCTATTGCGAGGGCCGTCGCGCCTGCCGCGGTGTAGGCGGCGAGGCACTGGGCTTCGCCCTCGTGCAGCAGCGACAAGGGCTTGCCGTCCAAGCGGAAGCTGTTGTTGGCCGCTTCCATTACCTCGCGAGTGCGCTGCTCGATTTGCGGCGCGGTCACTTCGTGGAACGCGCCGTCTTCCAACGCCTTCCGCAGGCGGATTGCGCTGAATTCGAAGCGCGGAATGTGGAGGGGGCAGGTAATGATTTCGTTGTAGACCGACGGCGGGATGAGGAAGGAGGCCGAGGAGCTGCTGCGCAGGAAGTAGAGACACTCGATGTTGCACGTGTCCGACAACGAGATGAGCGTGCTGCTATCGCAAACAATTCCAGGCATTTGCTTCACTTGAACAGTTCTTGCGCAACTGAAAGCCGCTTGCGTACTCCGAGCGTCTGGTATTTTTCGGACAAGCGGGTTACGCCGATGTAGCGCGATAGTTCCTGCTTGTTGGCGCCGGTCAGCTCGACTGCCTTGCCGAGCGAGGCGCCGTGCGCGTAAACCTGCGTCGCTGCCTTGACGCGCGCCTTCTCTACCACGCCGGTAGTGAACCTGCCCAGGCGGCGGCTTAGTTCCTCTATTGCCTGCAGGAGGGAGTGTAGGCCGCGGCAGGCTTCGCCGGGCTTGGCCGCCGACGCTTCCGCAAGCGCTTGCGAAAGGCTTTGGGAAGCCGTTTGCTCGAAGTCCTTCCAGTCCGCGCTGGCGACTATGTACGGCTTTTCCAAGAACTTTGCCAGCGAGTAGGCGACTATTGACACGTCAACTAGGCAGGGCGCGTCTGCCGCAAAGGCGTCTTCAGCCGCGTCGCCGCCAAGCTGCTTCAGGGCAATGATGTCGTGTTTTGCAAATGCCTGCGAGAGCTCTGAAACGCGTTTTGCCAACACGGATTCAAGCGGCATGCAAAATCACACGGCTTACGCGGCACTGAATTAAAAAGATTGGGCTGTTGCCGAGAATTAGGGGAATACGGGTTGCGAAAGCCTTTTAAAGATCTGTCGCGACAACGTCATGACTCTTGCGTGATGGTGTCGCGCAGGCGTCGCGCCTTTGTCGGAAGAAGACGAAGGAGGAAGTTGTATTTAAGGGTGTTGGAGTGGCCGAGGAAGAAAACGAGTTTGCTGCAGTTGCCGGCGAGTTCAAGAAGTTCAAGGAGGAAATGAAGAACCCGCTTGTCGTCGGCGCCTTGCTCAGCAGGCTCTCCGAGGAAAGAAGCGCCACCAACCTCGTGCTCAAGGAAATCAATGCAAAGCTCGACCGCCTCTTGGCGCTGGAAACCAGGATGGCGGCCTTGGAACAGAAGTTCAGCCACCCAACGAAGCCGGCGGAAGTCATGCTGCCGGAAATCGACGAGGAAATTGTTTCGTTCGTTGCAAGCCAGAAAAAGGCTTGCGCCGAGGAAGTGCAGAAGCACTTCAATTACAAGGGGAGAAACGCGGCCTCCTCAAGGCTGAACCGGTTGGTTCAATTGGGAGCACTGGCCAAGACCCAGGTCGGAAAAAAAGTGTACTTCACTGTCGCAACGCCCACCAAACGAGAGTGAAGTAAAAAAGCAGTTGCAGAGCACCGTCCCGATGAGGGCAACGGACTCGTCAAATCGCTTTGATGGGACCCCTATGCGGTCCGCAAAGCCCCGCAAGGAAAAGACCGCGTTTTTGACGCAAGCCCGCGTGGCTTGCGACAATTCGTGGCCCTCGTGGCTACGAATTCGGAGTTCAGGCGCGCGCCGTGGCAGGCGCGCGGCCGGTGTCATGCCCTCGCGCTAATTGTCGGCCGAGCGATCCCACCTCGCATTGACGCCGCCAGTTCAACCCACCTTCACGCCGCGCCCGACTCCCACCGTCGGGCCGGCACTCTTTCTTTTTTTTCACTGTTTTTCAGCAAGCAGTTTCCTCAGCTTTTCCTTCGCCGCTGCTTCAAGCTGCCGCGCGTATTCCCTCGTGACGCCGAAGTCGCGGCCTATTTCAGCAAGCGTTTGCTCTTCGCCTGACTCGATGCCAAAACGCCGGCGCAGTACTTCGGCGTGCCGTGGATGCGTTTCGCCGAGCTTGTCCAGCGCAGCGCGCACTTTTTCTGCTTCAACGCCCGCGGCTTGCGCTTTTCCTGCTTCGCCTGCAATCACGTCTTCAACCGTGCGTTTTTCTTCCCCGTGGAGCGGCGCGGCAAGCGAAACAACGTGCCGTGCGGTTCTCGCGAGTTCCGCAGCCTCCCCTCTGCCCACAACTCTTTCCGCGGCTTCTTGTGAAAGGCGGCCGCCGCGCTCTGCCAGAATGCGGGCTTCCTCTGCCGAAAGCCTTGCCGCCTTCGCGCCGGCGTGTACTGGCACGCGAATGCGCTCGCCTCCGGCGTAGAGGCCGCCGACCTCGCGTTCTATAGCGCGCCGGATTTCCTGCCAAGCGTAAGTAGTGAGCTTTGCGCCTTTGACTGCCCTGAATTTCTTGGTTGCGTTCACGAAACCGAGTTTGGCCAGCTGTAAGGCGTCTTGCGGCTCGAGGCGGCGGCCGTACTTCGCCGCATTCATCCTGAGGTAGCCTTCGTTCACCTTCAACAACTGTTCGACGGCCGCCTCGCTTCCGGCGCGCGCGGCCAGAGCCAGTCGCTCGTTGTCGCCCAAAGCCGCCTTCGCTCGTTCCATTAGCTGGCGTGCTTTTTCAATTCCGCCGTGGAACAACACCCACTTTCCGAGCCTGGTTTTGTAAACGTGACCGGACTTAAGCGGTGCTCCAACCTCTGCTTCCCTGTCAAGCAACGCCCGCGCAAAAAAATGCGGGTCGCGCATGCGCGACTTCCTGGCCTCGAGTGCCTGACGGCGTCCGGCAGCCGCTGCTTCTTCGTAATCGATTCCAGCCGCGTTCACGGCCGCGCGCCAACCGCCTTCTTCGCGGTAGTGGTAGTTGACGACGCCCCAGAAGTCAGGGTGCTTTTTCTTGGCGTGGCCTTCGTGAAGCGGCTTGCCGGCTTCGAACCACCGCAGTATCTCCTCCTTTATTTTTTCCTTGCTCCACTTTCCTGGAACGTTTTTGAGGACGTGCAACGCATAGTCAATTCCCAATTTCCTTTCTCGGCTGGCTGCTTCTATTGCGCGCTTCCACGAGCCTGCGGTAGGCGGGAAAAGGCGCTTTGCGGCCGAAGTTGCGCCGCCAAGCGCCTTGTGCCGGGGGTTTAACGCGCTGCCAGACCGCCACCTTTCTTCAATCAAGTCAAAAAGCCTGTCTCTAGTCAGCTCCGGCTTGCCTCCCTTTCTGTGGGCTTCCATCCACTTGCGCACGTGCTCGCCGTAGTCAATGGCCTGCGCCTCGACTGCCTTGCGCCAGTTGCCGTACTCGTGGTACGCGGCTTTGTAGAGTCGCCTGCGCTCGGGGCTGCTGCCAATCATGCTTCTGTAACTGAGGTTGACTCCGCTTTTTGCCAACGCCGTTATTTCGTCAGCTATTTTTTCACGAGTCCAGACAGTGCGCCTATAAAAGCCGACGTCCTCGTACTTTTTTCCAAGACGACCCAAGGCGGCGTCAACTGCTTCAACCCACCCGCCGTTGAAAACCCGTTTTGCGCGCTTGAACAACTTCAGGTTGGCGCCGCCTGCTCTTCGCACTTCGGAAACGCTGAGCGGCTCGCCGCGCGCGTGCCTTGCGCGAATTTCGTCGAGTATTTCAGTACGCCATTTT